>SUWN01000082.1 GCA_015061465.1 Treponema bryantii
TAAAAGCCGAAGAAAATCTACGAGCAAAATCTCTTCGTCAATTTGTTTTAGACCATCCAGACACAAAAGGCTTTCGTTTTTCAATGTCGCCCTACCGCGAACAAGATTGGATGACAAATATTCCTTTATACGCAGTTCATAAGGTGTTGATGTAACAAACACGCCTTCGCCAAAAATGGGGAGGGCGTTTTTTTTGTGTTATACGGTTTTTTTACTCTAAATTGGGATTTTGTGCTATAATCAGATAACAAAAATTAAGGATAAAATATGGCTGTTAAAAAATCACAACTTTACAGTTCTCTTTGGGCAAGTTGCGACAAACTTCGTGGTGGCATGGATGCTTCTCAATATAAAGATTATATTTTAACACTTTTATTTGTAAAGTATGTTTCTGACAAATATAAAGATGATCCCTATGGAGCAATTGCAATTCCAGAGGGAGCAAGTTTTGAAGATTTAGTTAATTTAAAAGGCGACAAAAATATTGGTGAAAAAATTGATATTCTTATTGCAAAACTCGCAGAGGCAAACAATCTTACAGGCATAATAAATAATGCACATTTTAACGATGAGGCAAAAATTGGAAAAGGCGAAGAAATGATAGATAAGCTAACAGGGCTTATTTCTATTTTTCAGCGCCCAGAACTTGATTTTAAAAACAATAAAGCAGAAGATGACGATCTTATTGGCGATGCTTACGAATACCTTATGCGAAATTTTGCAACTGCCAGTGGAAAAAGTAAAGGTCAATTTTATACCCCAGCAGAAGTAAGTCGTATTCTTGCAAAAGTAATTGATATTTCAAAGTGTAAGGATAAAAATGCTACGATTTATGATCCCGCTTGTGGTTCAGGTTCTCTTTTAGTTCGAGCCGCAAATGAAGCTCCATTTTCTCTTGCAATTTATGGACAAGAAAAAGATATTTCTACAGCTGGTCTTGCAAAAATGAATCTTGTGCTTCATAACAAAGCCTCAGGAGAAATTCATTCAGATAATACTTTTTCAGATCCATGGTACAAAGATGATAACGATGAAACAAAACTAAGAAAATTTGATTATATTGTAGCAAATCCTCCATTTAGTATGAAAAACTGGATGGACGGATTAAAACCTTATGGTCGTTTTGATGATTTTGACGAAATGCCACCAGAAAAAAATGGTGATTATGCATGGTTATTGCATATTATAAAATCAATGAAAAATCAAACAGGAAAAGCGGCTGTTATTCTACCTCATGGAGTTTTGTTTAGGGGCAACGCAGAAGAAACTATCAGAAAAAATATTATTAATCGTCATTTAATAAAAGGAATAATTGGTCTCCCTGCAAACCTTTTTTATGGAACAGGGATTCCTGCCTGTATCATAGTTCTTGATAAAGAAAATACAGAAAATCGTACAGGTATTTTTATGATAGATGCAAGTCATGGTTTTATAAAAGATGGTGATAAAAACAGACTTCGGGAGCAAGATATTTACAAAATTGTAACGACTTTTAATTCTATGACAGAGGTGTCAGGATTTAGTCGTTTTGTTCCTTTTGATGAAATTATTAACAAGAATTCATATAATTTGAACATTCCTCGTTATATTGATTCTACAGAAAAAGAAGATTTGCAAAGTATTGAAGCGCATTTATATGGAGGAATTCCTCAAGATGATATAGATAATATTCCACACTTTTGGAATGTGTTTCCAAATCTAAAAAATCAAATCTTTGGAGAATATTCAAAAGGCTTTTACAAATTACTTATTCAAAAAGATGATGTTCACAAAACAATTTCAGAAAATATAGAATTTCTTGAATATAATAAAAAAGTCAATAATACTTATAACGAATGGAAAAAAATTGCAAATCCTGTCCTTACAAATTTAAATTCTTCAGATTCAAACAAGGAAATCATATTAAATCTTTCGGAAGAAATCCTTGCAAAATTTTCAAAACTTGAACTTTTAGATAAATATGATGTTTATCAGGTTCTTCTTGCTTATTGGAATGAAACAATGAATGATGATGTGCTTCTTATTATTCAAGATGAACTTGGCTACAATCTTGCAAAAATTACAGATGATATAAAAGAAGAACCAAAGGAAAATAAAAAGGCAAAAAAAGATACTGCAAAAGAAAAAAAGCCTAAAGAACCAAAAATAATTGGTTGGGAAGGTCGTTTAATTCCAAAGCAAATTGTACTTGATGCATTTTTTGCGTTGGAACAAAAAGAAATTGAAAAAGCAGAAGAAAAGTTGAGCCAAACTGAAAGTGAGTTTGAAGAGTTTATTGAAAACAATTCTGATGAAAACGGATATTTTACGGATTATATGGGCGACGATGAAAAAATCGATTCAAAGAAAATCACGTCCCGTGTAAAACTTTTGATTAAAGAAAAGAAAACTCAAAATGAAGAGTATAAAATCTTAAATAATTATGTTGATTATGAATCTTCTATAAAATCTCAAAAGAAACATATTACAGAATTAAAGAAAGTTTTAGATGATAATTGTCGCAATCGATATGAAACATTTACAGATGCAGAAATAAAAGATTTACTTGTAAATCGCAAATGGTACAAAGCTATTGATGATGGAATCCAAAATCTTTATATAACAGTTGCAAATCATCTTACAAAACGAATTGTGGAACTTTATGAACGCTACGAAAATACATTATCGGAATTAAACACGAAACTTGCAGAAGAAGAAAAAGTTGTATTTGGTCATCTTACACAAATGGGATTTAAGTTGTAGGAGCAGAAAATGAAACAGACAGAAATTGGCTTGATTCCTGATGATTGGGAAGTGAAAAATATAAATAAAGAGTGCACCATCAAAGCTCGTATTGGTTGGCAAGGTTTAAAATCGACCGAATATCTTGATTATGGTAATTATATACTAATTACAGGAACAGATTTTAATAATGGATTTATAAATTGGAAATCTTGTAGTTATGTAACTAAATGGAGATTTAATCAAGACAAAAATATTCAAATAAAGCAAGGCGATGTATTGGTTACAAAAGACGGTACAATTGGAAAAATTGCATTTCTGGGGTCTATTCCAATGCAAGGAACCTTGAATAGCGGAGTATTTGTAGTCCGCCCTAAAAATAATGAGAAAATTGATTCTGTTTTTTTGTCATTGATTTTCAAATCCTTATGGTTTGATTCCTTTTTGGAACAAATCACCTCTGGTTCAACTATAGTTCATCTTTATCAAAAAGATTTTGT
>SUWN01000001.1:0-92304 GCA_015061465.1 Treponema bryantii
CAGGTTGATTTTGCATTTCGATATCAAAAATCTTATCTGAGTCTTTTACGTAGACATCAAGACGCACACTTTTCATCTCATAGTAGGCTGTTAACTCTTTTTCAAGTTCTGGATAAATGATGTGGTCGTAGCACGGGTCACCAGTCTCTTTTATACCGATAATGAATAGTACCCGTGCTTCCAGTTTTGTAGTTTCTACAAAACTGGCGGCGCAGGTATATACACATACGGTAGAAAAAAAACGTTCATCTGCGCCAGAACATGAAGTTATCTGCGAGTGTCAATTCATCAATTGGTTTAAATGTCATTTTTTTTAACCTCTTTTTTTTTATTTTTGAGTTGGGGGATGGTGGGGTAAAAAAAAGAATTCGTTATTATATATATAGGCGAAAATGTTAAAAAAACTGCAATCTGAAAGAGAAAAAAGTGTGAAAATCTTAATTTTTTTATTTTATGACATTTTTGTAAAAAAAAAGAATTGCCACGCGGATTTGTATTTTGCTAACGCAAAATACGAGGGAAAAGAATAATAGCTTTATCATCCTCGGACTTGTTCCGTGGATCTTTACAAATCAATTGACAAGAAAACAAGTGGTGTTACAATAAAGAGATTGGTAAAAGAGAGTTTTACGTGTATGCTCAATCAATTAAAATAACTTTTGTTACAAAAGTTTGCGTTGCAAACAAAAAATAAAATAAAAAAAGGAAAAGAAAATGAAAAAACAAATTGGTATATTTACAGCAATTTTGTTTGCAGTAAGTACATTAATGGTTAGTTGTTCGCCAGAAGTTCACGAACACACATTTTCAGAAGAATGGAAAACGGATGAAAACTTTCACTGGAAAGAATGTACAGGGTGTAAAGAACAATTAGAAAGTGCAGAACATGAATATGAATGGACTGTAACAAAAGAGGCAACTTGTACAGAAGAAGGAAGCAAAACTGGTGTTTGTGAAGTATGTAAAAAAGAAGTTACAGAAAAAATTGATGCAAAAGGACATTCTTTTGGTGATTGGATAACAACAAAAGCTGCTACAGAAGAAGAAACAGGAAGTAAAGAAAGAGTTTGTGATGTATGTAAATACAAAGACACAGAAGCAATTGAAAAACTAGCACATACACATAAGTTTGCAACAGATTGGACAAGTGATGAAACAAACCACTGGCACGCTTCAACTTGTGGACACGAAGTTACAGAAGGTAAAACAGCCCACACCTTTGGTGATTGGACAATAACAAAAGAACCAACCGAAGAAGCCGAAGGTTCTAGAGAAAAAAGTTGTACAGTATGTGAATATACAGTGCCAGAAGTAATTGCAAAATTGGAACATACACATAAATTTGCGTCAGAATGGACAAGTGATGAAACAAACCACTGGAAAGAATGTCGGTGTGGAGAAAAAATAGAAAGTGCAGAACATACTTATGGCACATGGAAAGTAACAACAGAACCAACAACAAATGCAGAGGGAAAAAATGAAAAAAACTGTAGTAATTGTGGACATGTATACTCAGTCGTATTACAACCTGCACCAGAAGGCTTTAGGTTTGTAAAAGGCACAACAATAACAGGAACAGAAAGTTGGACTCCAACATCATCTGTATTTGTAAGTGAAAGAAAGCTAACAATACCAGATTTAATAGTAAGTGACCATGAAGTAACAAGAGGCGAATACAAAGCCGTGATGGGAAGTGTCCCAAGTTATGCAGCAAGTGCATACGATAAAGATGGAAACAAATTGACAGGGGATAAAGCATTGAACAACCCAGTAAATTATGTAAACTGGTATGATGCACTTGTGTATTGTAATAAACTTTCCATAAAAGAAAACCTTACACCATGTTACAGTATAGATGGTTCAACAGATCCAGCTGCTTGGGGAGAAGTGCCAACCGAATGGAATGATCCATTGCGTCGTGATACATGGGATGCTGCAACATGTGATTTTGAAGCAAGCGGCTACCGATTACCAACAGAAGCAGAATGGGAATGGTTAGCTAGAGGCGGAGAAAATTACATATATTTTGCTGGCAGTGATACAGTAGGAAAAGTTGCCTGGTATACAGGAAATACAAATGACACAGGAACAAGAGAAGTAAAAACAAAAGCACCAAATGGATATGGACTTTATGATATGAGTGGAAATGTATGGGAATGGTGCTGGGACTGGTATGGTAGCATAAGTGATAGCACTGCAGCAGACGGCGCTGCGCCGGGCGATAGCCGCGTTCTACGCGGTGGTTCTTGGTCTGTCCTCGGCATCGGTTGTCAAGTTTCTTGCCGTGATGACTACGACTACCCATACCACCTCTACACCCGCTATGGTTTCCGTGTTGTGCGTAATGCAAAATAATTAAGAGATAATTTTAATACAAGCGTGGTAATTTTTAATAATTGCCACGTTTTTTTTTGTTTTTGCATATTATATTGTGAAAAAATGCATTTTGGTATGTACATTGGATTGCCACGCGGATTTGTATTTTGCTAACGCAAAATACGAGGGAAAAGAATAATAGCTTTATCATCCTCGGACTTGTTCCGTGGATCTTTACAAATCAATTGACAAGAAAACAAGTGGTGTTACAATAAAGAGATTGGTAAAAGAGAGTTTTATGTGTATGCTCAATCAATTATAATAACTTTGGTTTACAAAGTTTGCGTTGCAAACAAAAAATAAAATAAAAGGAAAGGAAAAGAAAATGAAAAAACAAATTGGTATATTTACAGCAATTTTGTTTGCAGTAAGTACATTAATGGTTGGGTGTAAAGCAGAAGTTCATACACACACATTTGCAGAAGAATGGAGTAGTGATGAAACATACCACTGGCACGCTTCAACTTGTGGACACGAAGTTACAGAAGGCAAAACAGCCCACACCTTTGGTGATTGGGAAACAACAAAAGAGCCAACAGAAACAGAAAGTGGTAAAATGGAAAGTGTGTGTGAAGTATGTGGAGAAACTGTAACAAAAGAATTACAACCAGTACCAGAAAGATTTGTATTTGTGAAAGCCGGAACCTTCAAAATGGGAAGTAATGAAGGTTGGGATGATAACAAACCAGTACACGAAGTTACAATAACAAAATCATTTTACATGGGAAAATACGAAGTAACTCAAGCAGAATATGAAAAATATTGCAGTTATGGAAGTAGTTATCCAAGTTCACGCTACGGAGATGGAAATAATTATCCAGCATATTATGTAAGTTGGTATGATGCACTTGTTTATTGTAATAAACGCTCTAGGGCAGAAGGACTTACACCATGTTACAGCATAAGTGCCTCAACAGATCCAAATGATTGGGGAACAGTGCCAACTTCAAGCGATAGAACATGGAATGCAGTTGAATGTAATTGGAATGCAAACGGTTATCGTTTACCAACAGAAGCAGAATGGGAATATGCAGCAAGAGCAGGAGACAATACTGTAGATAGTTTAACATATAGTGGAACAAGAGATGTAAATGAATTGGGAGATTATGCATGGTATTATGATGATAGTAATTACACAACATATATAGTTGGAACACATAAAGTTGGAACAAAGCTACCAAATGCATATGGCTTATATGATATGAGTGGAAATGTATGGGAATGGTGCTGGAACTGGTCTACAGACAAGTACGATACAGAAGCAGAAGGTGGAAGCGACCCAACTGGTTCTTCGGCTGGCTCTCACCGCGTCCTCCGCGGTGGTTGTTGGTGGTTCGATTCGGACTACTGCGCCGTTTCTTGCCGTGGCGGCTTCTACCCGAGCCTCCGCGACTTAGATCGTGGCTTTCGTTTGGTGCGTGCCAGTTCTAATTAAAAGGGCAAAATGCTTTTAAAGCAGCCCTAAAGGCTGCAAAAAAAGCATTTTGTAAAGTTTGCGCCCTTAAGGGCGCCCAAAATAAATTGTTTTTTATGAACAAATTATGTTCATAAATATATAAAAGGGAAAGGCAAATAAACAATTCAGAATTATGAATTAAGAGTTATTTTTAATACAAGCGTGGTAATTTTTTATAATTGCCACGTTTTTTTTTTACATACCAAATTGAAAAAAATATATTTTTTGTATGTACACACTGGATTGCCACGCCTACTTATCTTTTTAATCAATTTGACAACTAAAAAAATAACAGCAATAATATAAAAAATGAGGAAATGGAAATAAAATGAAAAAACAAATTGGTTTATTTGCTACAGTTTTGTTTGCTGTAAGTACATTAATGTTGGGATGTAAATTACAAATTCATGCACACACATATTCAGAAGAATGGACAAACAATGCAACACACCATTGGCATAAGGCAACATGTGAACACACTGAAAAAATAAATAATTTTGCAGAACATGCATATAAAAATGGTCTATGTGTATGTGGTATGCGAGAAATGGTTTTAATTCCTTCTGGCACATTCCAAATGGGAAGTAAGCAAGGTGTAGATTCTAATAAACCTGTTCACGAAGTAACAATTACAAAGTCATTTTACATTGGAAAATACGAAATAACTCAAGCAGAATATGAAAAATATTGTAGTTATGGAGAAAATAAACCAAGTTCAAGAGATGGAATTGGTAAAAATCATCCTGCATATTATGTAAGTTGGTATGATGCACTTGTTTATTGTAACAAACGCTCTATAGCAGAAGGCTTAACTCCTTGTTACAGTATAGATGGTTCAACAAATCCAGATGATTGGGGAGCTGTGCCAACATCTAGTGATAGTTCATGGGATGCTGTAGAGTGTGATTGGAATGCAAATGGCTACCGTTTACCAACAGAAGCAGAATGGGAATATGCTGCTAGAGCCGGGGATAATACTGTAGATTTATTAATATGGAGTGGAACAAGTGATGAATATGATGATTATGTATGGCATGGTGATAATTCATTAAAGACAACAAATGAAGTTGGGAGAAAAAAAGCAAATAATTTTAACTTATATGATATGTGTGGAAATGTACAGGAATTGTGCTGGAATTGGTATACAAGTACTTATGACACAACATTAGAAGGTGGAGTGGACCCAATTGGTGCAAACTCGGGGACAAATCGTGTTATTCGTGGTGGTAGTTGGGGAACGTTTATTGCCCAATGTGCAGTTTCTACTCGTAACAGCATCACCCCATACAACTGTCGAAGTAACATTGGTTTTCGTGTAGTGCGTTCTGCTGCGTGAGGGATTGGAGCCACGCCGAAGGCGGCCACCTAGGGAGCGACGGCTGAAAGCCGACAAAATGCTCCGGTGGAGCATTTTGAGCGAGTCTCCGAGCAGCTGTGCTGCGAAGGCATGCGTAGCATGGGAGGCTGGAGCGATAGCGAAATGGCGAAAAGCCCGACCCGAAGGCGCAACGCGCCTGAGGGGCACGCCCTTAATCCTAAAATCCTCTGAATTCTAAATTTGTATTCTCTTCACAAAATTTCAAAAAAATGTTATTATTTTCCTATATATTATCTTTTTTGCAAATTAACCCATAACCTGTGTGTTGTGCGGAAAATATATATTTTTAAGCTGTGTCTTAAAGTAAGGATGTTTTATGGAATTTACTGAATTTAGTCTTGATCCAAGACTTCTAAAGGGGATTGAAGAAGCGGGATATGTTAGTTGTACTCCTGTTCAAGAGGAAGTTATTAAGGCTTCAAAAAAAGATGATGAAAACGCAAAGGAACCAGATTTGTATGTTCAGTCGCAAACAGGAACTGGAAAAACTGCGGCTTATTTGGTTGCTGTAATTAATGCAATGCTTGCAGAAAAAAATGTAGGAAAAAAATGTTTGGTTTTGGTGCCAACTCGCGAACTTGCTGTTCAAGTTGAAGAAGAAGCTAAAGTTTTGGTTGGAGATTCTGGATTAAAGGCATTTAGCGTTTATGGTGGAGTTGGGTACGAAAAACAGATTGCAAACTTAAAAAAAGGTGTTGATATTTTAATTGGAACTCCTGGTCGTGTAATTGATTTAATTGAAGGCAAAAATCTTGATTTGTCTACTTCAAATTTTGTTGTAATTGATGAAGCTGACCGAATGTTTGATATGGGATTTTATCCTGATTTGAGAACTATTTTAAAATGTTTGCCAGAAGCAGAAGTTCGTCAGACTATGCTTTTTAGTGCAACTCTTAATTCTTATGTAAAAAATCTTGCATGGGAATATACTCGCGACCCAATTGAAATTACAATTGAAGCTGAAAATATTACTGTTAGCGAAATTCAACAGGAACTTTTACATGTTTCTAGCGATGAAAAAATGAAGCTTTTGATTGGTGTTTTAAAACATGATAATCCTGAAAGTGTTATTATTTTCTGTAATACAAAGCGTTCCTGTGAAGTTGTGGCAAAACGCCTTCAAATGAATGATATTAATTGTGATTTTTTAATTGGGGACTTGCCTCAGTCTAAACGTTTGCAAATTTTAAAACAATTTAAGGCTTCTGAAATTAAAGTTCTTGTTGCAACTGATGTTGCTGCTCGTGGAATTGATGTTGATGATTTGGCTATGGTTATTAACTACGATTTGCCAGTGGAAGCTGAAAATTATGTTCACAGAATTGGTCGTACTGCTCGTGCTGGAAAATCTGGAAAAGCGTATACTTTCTGTAGCGAACAAGATGTTTATAATCTTCCTGCAATTGAACGTTATGTGGAAATGTCAATTCCTTCTAGTGTTGCTTACCCTGAACAAATGGAAGAAGATAAATCTGCTGGAGTTTATATTAAAACTGAAAATTGGCACGGTGATGACGAAAATGAAAATCGTGGTGGCTACAAAAAAGGTGGAAAATATTCTTCTGGAAAAGGCAACGGAAACTACAAAGGCGGAAAATCTTATAATCGTGATGATAAAGGGTATAAAAAAGGTGATTATAAGAAAGGTGGCAAAGGCGGAAGTTATAAAAAATATGATGATAAAGGAAAAGCTGCTTCTTACAGAAAACCTGCCATTGATACAGAAAAACTTGCAAATCTTTCTTATGAAGAACGCATGAAAATGTACAAAGAAACTTACGGAAAATCCTTTGCTAAAGGTGCCAAAAATAATTCAAATTATAAAAACAAAAGCAAAGGAAATTATAATTCTAAAAATAAGAATTATAATCAAAAACAAAATGTTCAAAAGAATACCCTTGCTTCAAAAAAATCTTTGTGGCAAAAAATTAAAGAATTCTTTAATAAATAGGAAATAGATTATGATTACAGTTAGTGATGTTAGTTTGTCGTTTAGTGAAAAACCTCTTTTTAAGGATGTAAACTTAAAATTTAATAAAGGAAACTGTTATGGAATTATTGGTGCCAACGGTGCTGGTAAATCTACATTTTTAAAATTGCTTGCTGGGGAACTTGAAAAAGATTCTGGTGAAATTTTTATGACTCCTGGCGAACGTATGGCTGTTTTAAAACAGGACCACTTTGCGTTTGATGAATATTCTGTAAAAGATACAGTTATGATGGGATTTCCAAAATTGTATGAAGTTTCTAAAGCTCGTGATGAAATTTATGCAAAAGCAGATTTTACAGAGGAAGATGGAATTAAATCTGCTGAGTTGGAAGCGGAATTTGGTGAACTTGGTGGATACGAAGCAGAAAATCAAATTGAACAAATGCTTTCTGGACTTGGTTTGGAAGAAGAATATCATGACAAAATGATGAGCGAACTTGACGAAAGCCAAAAAGTGCGTGTTTTGCTTGCTCAGGCAATTTATGGTAATCCAGATGCGTTGATTCTTGACGAACCTACAAACGGTTTGGACATTGAATCTATTACTTGGCTTGAAAACTTTTTGATGGATTTTGAAAATACTGTTATTGTTGTTTCCCATGACCGTCACTTTTTGAATACTGTTTGTACTTACATTTGTGATATTGACTTTGGAAAAATTACTCAATATACAGGAAACTACGATTTCTGGTATCAAATGAGCCAAATTATGCAACGTCAAGCTCGTGACCAACAAAAGAAAACTGAAGAAAAAATGAAAGATTTACGTGAATTTATTTTGCGCTTTAGTTCAAATGCTTCAAAGGCAAAACAAGCTACAAGCCGTAAAAAGATTTATGATAAATTGGCTGATGGTCTTGAAGATATTCCTGTTACAACAAGAAAATTCCCTTACGTAAATTTTAAGGCAGACAGAGAAATTGGTAACAATGTTCTTGAAATTAAAAATCTTTGCTACAAAGATGTAGAAGGAAACGAATTACTTAAAAATTTCTCTTTAACAATTAACAGAACTGATAAAATTGCATTTGTTGGTATTGAACATAACTCTGTTACAGCTTTGTTTGATATTATTAACGGTGTTAAAAAAGCTGATTCTGGTGAGTTCTTCTGGGGGCAAACTACAAGTCAAACTTATTTGCCTCGTGATAATGCTGAAAGTTTTAATAATGATTACAACATTACAGAATGGCTTAAACAATATTCTAAAGAACAAGATGATGCTTATGTTCGCGGATTCTTGGGAAGAATGCTCTTTAGTGGTGATGAATCTTTGAAAAAAGTAAAAGTTTTGTCGGGAGGTGAAAAGGTTAGATGTATGCTTTCTAAACTTATGCTTTCTGGTGCAAACTGTATTACAATGGACGACCCAACAAATCACCTTGACCTTGAAGCAATTCAGTCGTTGAACGAAGGTTTAATTGGCTTTAGCGGTGTTTTACTTTTCAGCAGCCACGACCACGAATTTATTCAGTCTATTGCAAACCGTATTGTTGAAATTACACCAAACGGAATTATTGACCGCATGATGAGTTTTGACGATTACATTACAGACAAACAAGTTAGCGAACTTAGAGCTGAAATGTATAAAGGAACTGGCAAAAAAATTAAATATAGAGTTTAATTTTTTTGTTCTTCGTTTAATCTGCTTTTTAATGAAGCTAACATATTTGCAAACATGTCATGGGCCTGCTCTTGAGTAACCTCTTTTGCAGGCTCGTGATATTTAACAAGATTTGTTGGAATTTCATCCAAAAATCGGCTTGGTTCAACTTCTCTTGTTACTTGCATGTGTCGCCTTTTTTTGCATGAGGATAAAAATAATTTATTTCTAGCTCTTGTAATTGCTACATAAAAAAGACGTCTTTCTTCTTCAACGTCACCGCCGTTTTCTTCTACGGAACGAGCATGTGGTATTAATCCTTCTTCTACACCAGCAATAAACACAACAGGAAATTCAAGACCTTTAGAGGCGTGAATTGTCATTAAGTTTACTTTTCCTTTGTCGTTTTCATCATCGCCATCGTCTCTTGAAATTAAAGTGATTCTGTTTAAGTATGAATACAAATTTGCGTTAAAATTGTCAGGGTCATTTTCCCATGCTTCCATTGAAGAAAGTAAATGCTCTATGTTCATTAATTTGAATCGAACCGCTTTTTCACTTTTAGAAAATTCTGTTAGAAGATGATCTTTGTAATTTATATCTTCAACTAATTGTCTGACTTTATTTGCAAGACCTCGTCCACTTAATAATTTGCTGCGGTGGTCTTCAATGATTTTTACGAATTCTTCTAAATCTTCTTTAATTACATCGCTGGCAGGAGAATCGGCTGCTTGAATCAACGACTGAATTGCTGTCCATAATGTGCTTCCTAATTTTTCTGCTTCGGAATTAATTAATTGGATTGTTGCTCTTCCAATTCCGCGGCGAGGTGTGTTAATAATTCGTAGTAAGTTTATATCATCATCTTGATTAGAAATGACTCTTAGATAACTTATGATGTCCTTAATTTCTTTTCTTTCAAAAAAACTTGTTCCACCGCTCATTGTGTATGGAATATTTGATTGTAAAAGTGCTTCTTCTAAAACACGTCCTTGCGTATTTGCTCGCATTAAAATGCCAAATTCATCATATTTACGTTTTTCTTCAGCTGCTATTCCCAAAATTGATTCTGCAATAAAATCTGCTTCTGAGGTTTCATCTTCTGGCATAAAAATTTCAATTGGTTTTCCGTTACCGTTTCCGCTCCACAATTTTTTGTCTTTTCTGTTTGTGTTGTGCGAAATTACACCGTTTGCAGCTTCTAAAATTGTTCCTGTGGAGCGATAATTTTGTTCCAAGCGGATTTCTTGTACGCCGGGAAAATCAGTTTCAAAATTTATGATATTTTGGTAATCTGCTCCGCGCCAACTGTAAATAGACTGGTCGTCGTCTCCTACAACTGCAACGTTTTTATCTGCCAAAAGATGCATTAATTCATATTGTTGATGACTTGTGTCTTGAAATTCATCAACCATGATATATTTATAGCGTTCTTTATATCTTGCTAAAACTTCTGGATGTTCTTTAAATAATTTGATTGGAAGAACGATTAAATCATCAAAATCAACTGCATTATAAAGTTTTAATCCTTCTTGGTAACTTTCGTACAAAGGTTTGTACATATCATTTGCAGTTTCCCAGTTTTTTCTTCCTGTTTTTATGTTTGAAATTAAGTTTCCGATTGTATAAATATCTAGCGCTTCTTGTGAATATTTTAATTCTCTTCCACATTCTTTGATTAATGCAACGCGGTCAGTTTCATCATAAATGGAAAAATTTTCTCTGTATCCTAATTTATCAATATCTTGTCGTAGAATTCTAACACCAAATGCATGAAATGTAGAAACTGTAAGATTTTGCAATTTTTTTTGAGTCAATTCTTTTATACGAGTTTCCATTTCTTTTGCAGCTTTATTTGTGAATGTTAATGCAAGAATCTGACTTTGAGGAATTCCTGAATCTAACATGTGAGCTATTCTGAATGTGATAACTCTTGTTTTGCCACTTCCAGCTCCTGCAATTATTAAAATGGGCCCGTCGATTGTTGTAACAGCTCTATATTGTTGTGGATTTAATTCGTCTTTTAGTGTTAGTAAATCAAGTGACATAGAAGTTTATTATATATCAATTTCTATATATAGAGAATCAATTTGTTGTAAAATTTGTATTTTTATTTTATACTGTACATATGGGTGGAATAAAAAAATCGGATGATGCAGTAAAAGCGACTGCTGCAAAAAAATCAACAAGTAAAACTACAAGTAAAACAACTGAAAAAACTACTTCAACTGCAAAATCAGCAACAAAAACAAAAGAAAAAGCTCCTGTTGCTTATGACGAAGACAGTATTCTTCACTTAGAGGGATTAGAGCATATTCGTTTGCGTCCTGGTATGTATATTGGTTCTTTGGGGGACGGAACAAACGAAAATGACGGAATTTATATTCTTTTAAAAGAAGGAATTGATAACTCAATTGATGAATTTTCACAAGGATTTGGAAAAAGAATTGATATTGATATAAAAGATGGTCGCGTTAGAATTCGTGACTATGGGCGTGGAATTCCTCTTGGTAAATTGGAAGATTGTGTAAGTAATGTAAATACTGGTGCAAAATATAACAATTCTGTTTTTAAACAATCAATCGGTATGAACGGGGTTGGTATAAAAGCTACAAACGCACTTTCTTCTTATTTTAGAGCCGCTTCTATTCGTGACGGTCAAATGGCTGTTGTTGAATTTAGTCAAGGAAATAAAATAAAAAGTTCAACTGGCGCCGCAAAACCGGGAACAAAAAACGGTACATATCTTGAATTTGAACCTGACAAAGAAATTTTTGGAAAATATTCATTTAATATGGAAATGGTTCAAAAACGTCTTTGGAATTACGCGTATTTAAATCCGGGGCTCAAAATCGTTTGTAACAAACAAGAATATTTTAGTGAAAACGGAATTCAAGATTTGTTGTTAAACGAAATGGGCGGAGAGAAAAAAGCTTTGTATAAATTATTTGATTACAAAGGTGAAAATCTTCAGTTCGTTTTAACACATACGGCGTCTTTGGATAAAGTTGTTTATTCGTTTGTAAATGGTCAAAGTACAGAAGACGGAGGAACTCACGTTACTGCTTTTTTAGATGGATTTACAAAAGGTGTAAATGATTTTTTCAAAAAAGAATATGATATAAAAGATGTTACAAGTGGTTTGTTTGTCGCATTAAAAATTGGACTTGATAATCCAATGTTCACAAGCCAGACAAAAAATAAACTTGGAAACGTAGAAATAAGAATGCCAATTATTAAAGAAGTTCAGGCGGCTGTTGATGATTGGCTTAGACATAATCCAGATATCGCTGGCGCAATTGAAGAAAAAATTATTAAAAACCAAAAAGCCAGAGCTGAAATCAATAATGTTACAGAAAAACAAGTGCGTGAAGCTGCAAAATCTGTAGTATTGACAATTCCAAAGTTAAAAGATTGTAGATATCATCTTCAAGATGGTGCAAAAGGTGCAAATTCTATGATTTTTATTACGGAAGGTGATTCTGCGACAGGTTCAATGGTTGGTTCAAGAGACGTTTCTTATCAAGCGATTTTTAGTTTGAGAGGAAAACCTGAAAATATGTATGGCAGAAAAAAATCTGCTCTTTTTGAAAACGAAGAATTAAAAAATCTTACTTTCAGTTTAGGAATTCAAAAAGATATCGAAGGTTTACGATACGATAAAATTGTAATTGCAACTGATGCCGATAACGACGGTTTTCATATTAGAAATTTAGTTATGACATATTTCTTGCTTTTCTTTGAAGAATTGGTTTTGGCAGGACACGTTTATATTCTGGAAACTCCATTGTTCAGAGTTCGAAATAAGAAAAAAACTGTTTATTGTTATTCGGAAGAAAGTCGTGACAAAGAAATTGCAAAACTTGGTTCAAATGTTGAAGTAACACGCTTTAAAGGATTGGGAGAAATTAACCCTAGTGAATTTGGGCAATTTATTCATCCAAGAAAAGAAGGCGAAAGTGAAGATAAAGGAATCCATTTGACACAAGTGAGTATTCAGTCTTTAAAAAATGTTCCAGAAGTATTAAAATTTTATATGGGGAAAAATACTCCAGAGCGTCGTGACTTTATTGTTCATCATTTGGCTAGCGAAATTGACGCATAATATGTTACAATAAAATAAATAAATTTAAGGAATAATAAGATGAATAAAACTATAAGTTCTTTTTTAGCTAGACACAACTTTGTAAATCATATTGATGTGATGAATGTTGCCCAAGGTTTGTTAGATGACATGCAAAAAGGTCTAGAAGGTGAAATTGCTGACGAAGATATGATTCGTACATTTTGTAATCCACCATCAGAATCTGCTTGCGGAAAATCTGTAATTGTAATTGATGCTGGTGGAACAAACTTCCGTTCGTGTTTAGTTACTTTTGATGATAAAGGCGTTCCTGAAATTTCATTCATGGAAAAAACAAAAATGCCTGGTGTAGAAAAAGAACTTTCTAAAAAAGATTTCTTTGAACAAATTGCATCAAATTTAGACAGATTAAAAAATAAAGCTGATAGAATTGGTTTTTGTTTTTCATATCCAATGGAAATTCAAGAAAATGGCGACGGAATCTTGTTAGGTTTTTCTAAAGAAGTAAAAGCGCCAGAAGTTGTTGGATGTAAAGTAGGGGAATGTTTAAAAGAAGCACTTGTTGCTCGAGGTTGGGATTCTATAAAAAGAATTACACTTTGTAATGATACCGTTGCTGCTTTATTGGCTGGAGCTGCTGTTGCAGAAAACGGAACAAATTATTCTTCATATATCGGAATGATTTTGGGAACTGGATTAAATGCTGCATATATTCAACCTGATTGTGATGTTTGTAAAATTAAAAAACAAATTATCGTGTGTGAATCAGGCAAATTTAAAAGTGTAAATCGTTCTGAATTTGATGTGGAATTAGACGCTCATACTGTAAAACCTGGTTCATTCTACTTGGAAAAACTTTGTTCCGGGGCATATATGGGCTCTGTAGCTCAATATGCGTTGATTGCTGCTACAAAAGAAAACGTATTTAGCAAAACACTTTGCCAAAATTTAGCAAATCTTACTGATTTTACAACAATAGAAATGAGTTCGTTCTTACAATATCCATATAGTTCTTCTAATATGATTGGAAATTTGTTGATTGAATCAAAAGCAACAGATGAAGATTATGATAAAATGTTCCAACTTTTGGATGCTATCGCAGAACGTTCTGCTAGATATGCCGCTGCAATTTTGGTAGCGTGTGTTCTTCAAACTGGCGAAGGCAAAAATGCTTCAAAACCAGTTTGTATTTTGTGTAACGGGTCTACATATTTTAAAACATATATGATTAATAATCGTGTTCACGGATATTTAGACGAAATTTTAACAAACCAGCATGGAATTTATTGGAAAATAGTTTCATGTGATAACGATATTACGTTAGGTGCTGCAATTTCTGGTTTGATAGACTAAAAATTGTATGATATAATTTTCTTGAGGTTCTGTTGTGTCTTTTAAGAAAAACTTTGGAAAATCATTTGTTCTCATTTTGATAATTGTTATTTTAGTTTTGGGTGGATTGCTTTGGTTTGATTATTTGGGAATCATTAAAGCAAAATCATTTTTTTCTCCATTGTACAAATTAATGGGAAAAGAACCACAAACTTCTGTTACTGCAACTCAATCAAATCCGTTAGTTGCAAATCTTGACGAAGATAGACTAAAAAAACAAAGAGAAGCACTTGATATTTTTAAAGAAGAACTTGATAAAAGAGAAGCTGATGTTCAAGCTGCCGAAAAACAAAGTGCACAAATTGCATTAGAACTTGCAGAACGTGAAAAAAATCAAGAAGAACGTGAAAAAACATTTAACCAAACAGTAAAAAAATACGATGATAAAAATATAAACGTAGAACAGATTGCCAATAATCTGAACGGTATGAGACCAGAAGCCGCTGTTGATATTCTTATTGCAATGGACGATCAAACTGTAATTGATGTCTTGCGCAAAGTAGAAGAAATCGCAGTTCGGGATGGTTCTGCCTCTATGGGATCTTACTGGTTGTCATTAATGCCATCTGAAAGAGCTGCTGAAATTCAGCGCAAGATGATTAGCAAACCAGAGACCCTAGAATAAGTCAGATTTCGGCAAATCTACTGTTTATAAATGGAGGATTTGCCGATGCAGGCTATCACAGATATCATCGTAAATGAAAGGGATTTTCCTACCAATTTACAAATATCTAACAACATAACAAATTCTCAAAAAACTTCATCTTTTTCTTTTGAAGATGTACTTTCTTTTGTCAAAAATGAAATGCCAAAAACAGAAAGTGCAGATTCTTCATCTGTTAAAGAAAAAACTGAAAGTGTAAAAACTGAAAAGCAAACTGATATTTCTGAAAAAATTGCAGAGAAACCAGAAGATTCTTCTAAACAAGTTGAATCAAAAGTGGAAGAAAAAATTGCTTCTGAAGAAGATACACAGAAAGTTGATGAACAGAAAGATAAAAAAATTGTTCTAAAGGATGAAAATACTGAAAATACTGAAAAATCGGACATAAAAAAATCTTCTGATAAAAAAGTATTGGTAAAATCTGAACAAAAAAATCAAATTGAAGCAGAATTTTCTAGAATGAACAATTTGGTTCAAAATCAAGAAAAAAATATTTCTGAAATTCATGCAGAAAAAATTTCTACTGAAGAATTAAAAATCAATTTTGATGGAAAAAAAGCAAAATTTGTTCAGGAAGAAAAAAATGATTCTACAGAAGAAAACATTGTGTTTGCAGAATTACTAAATTCAGATATTTCAGAAAATCAAATTGATTTTACAGAACAAAAGTTTTCAAAAGACATAACTGTTAAATCCAAAAAAGTTCAAACTTTGGATAAAGACGGCAAAATTTCTGTAACAGATTTAAGAACAAAAGAAGCGGAGATAAACGAAGATTTTGCACAAACTCAAAAAGATTTTACTTCTGAAGTGAAATTTGAAGATGATAATTCAGCAACAATCACGATGAATTTGAATCAAGAAAATGTTGAAACAAATCTTTTATCAACTTCAAACCAAACAGCTGCAAGTGATGGTTCTAATTTCCAGGCGATGTTGAACAATCAAATTAAAGCAAACGCACCTGAGTTTGTAAAAACAGGAAGCATAGTTTTACGCGATAATAATCAAGGAACTATTAATTTAATTTTACATCCTGATGAAATTGGTAGCGTAAAAATTCATCTTTCTCTGGATGGCAAAACTGTTTCTGGGCAAATCACAGTTGCAACAAAAGAAGCAATGGAAGTTTTTAAGAATAATGCAGAGACTTTGAGAGAAGCTTTTATTCAACAAGGATTTGACGTTGGTGGATTTGATGTTGCTTATTCAGATAATGGTTCATTTAGCAATCAAGAGCAATTTGCACAAGAAAACAATGAAAAATTAATGGCAAATTACGCTCAAAATTGTTATGAAAGCGGAACAGACGAAGTTTTTGAAAACTTTGATGAAAATACAAATAAATTTTCAGATTATTCAATAAACATTGTTGCGTAATCTGACGATATAAAATTACAAATAGTTTATGTAGCAGAGGTTATGATGGAAGGACTGAGCATGATTAACACGCAGATGAGTGCGTCGGAAAAGTTAGCTGTAGATAATGCAGTTAATCTTTTTAACAAGTCTAATGTTCAAAATGGACGTAAGACATCGAACGAATTGGGAAAAGATGATTTTTTGAAGCTTTTAATTACTCAACTTCAAAATCAAGATCCAACAAGTCCAATGGAAAATACTGAGTTTATTTCTCAGATGGCACAATTTTCTTCGTTGGAACAAATGACAAATATGAGTACATCTTTTACAAAAATGGCTTCGTATATTACTTCATCTGAAGCTACATCAACTTTGGGCAAAACTGTTGAATTGAATGTGGGTGATACAACTGTAAAAGGAACTGTGGAAGGAGCTACAAGAGGCGATGCTCCACAAGTTATTGTAAACGGTATGTATTACGATATGGATAAAATTACGGCAATTTATAATCAATAAGGCAATAGGAGGAAATAGATATGATGCGATCACTTTATTCTGGTGTATCTGGTATGCAGAATCATCAGACAAGAATGGATGTAATTGGAAACAACGTTTCTAACGTAAATACTGTAGGTTTTAAAAGAGCAAGAGTTAACTTTCAGGATATGATTAGCCAGCAAATGTCTGGAGCTGCAAAACCAACAGATGAATTAGGTGGTGTAAATCCAAAAGAAGTTGGTCTTGGTATGACTGTTGCCGCTATTGATAATATTTTTAATCAAGGAAATCTTCAAACAACTGGAGTTTCTACAGACCTTGCAATTCAAGGAAATGGTTTCTTTGTTTTGAAAAGTGGTGAAGAATCATTCTATACAAGAAACGGTGCTTTTGGTCTTGATAGTGAAGGAACTCTTGTAAATCCTGCAAACGGTATGAGAGTTCAAGGTTGGATGGCAGAAGATGTAAACGGAGAAATGATTGTTTCTACAGCAGCAACTCCAACAGATTTAATTATTCCAGTTGGTTCTAAAGACCCTGCAAAAGAAACTACAAATGTAAATTTCTCTTGTAACTTAAATAAAAATACTCCTGAAATTTTAGAAAATGCAAGCCTTGAAGATATTAAAAAAGGAACTTGGGGAACTGAACAAAAAATTTATGACAGCTTTGGAAATGAACACCAATTGTCTGTTTCTTTTAGAAGAGTTGTAGGAAATCCAAATCAGTGGGAAGCTACAGTAAACGTTGATCCAGATAACGCTGATTTTACTCAAACAAGAGTAGGTCTTGGAACAACAGACGGAATGGCAAATACATTTATCATCACTTTTGATAACTACGGAATGTTACAATCTGTAACTGATACAGCTGGTAATGTAACAAATCCAACTGGTGATGTTGTTCTTCAAACTTCATTTACTGTTCCAGATGCAAACCTAGATGCAGAAGGAAATCCTTATCGCCAAACATTGAACATCAACCTTGGAACAATCGGTTCTATGTCAAATACAATTACACAATCTGCTTCAAAATCAACAACAAAAGCATTCTATCAAGATGGTTACACATTAGGATATTTGGACAACTTTAAAATTGATGCAAGCGGAACAATTACAGGTGTATATTCAAACGGAACAAGTAGAACAATTGGTCAAATTGCCCTTGCAACTTTTGCCAACGATAGAGGTCTTGAAAAAGCTGGTGATAATACATATGTTGAATCAAACAACTCAGGAATGGCTAGAATTGGTGAATCTGGCGTTGCTGGAAAAGGAACATTAATGGCTGGTGCTTTGGAAATGTCAAACGTTGATTTGTCTGAACAAATGACAGATATGATTGTTACACAACGTGGTTTCCAATCAAACGCTAAAACAATTCAAACAGCAGATACTTTGCTTGAAACTGTTTTAAGTTTGAAACGCTAATAGGATAATGAAATAGGGTAGAATCCATCAACTATCCTATTTATTATAAAAGCGGTCAAGTTACACTTTGTAAAAAATTTGGTCGCTTATTATAGGAGTTGTAATAATTCCTATAAAAAAAGGATTTTCGATTTGCCCTCGAAAATCCTTTTTTTTGTTTAAATATGATTTTTTATAAAAAAACTATTCTTTGTGAAAAGGTGAAAGAATATCAATTATTTCTTGGTTTTTGAAAAGAACTGCATATTCGTAAGCGGACATTCCCATAGAATCTTTTATATCTGGATTTGCTCCTTTTTTTACAAGTAAAGAACAAATATGAGGTTTGTTTTCGCCAACTGCTAAAATGAGATTTGTTTGACCGTCTTTGTTGATTGTGTTTACATCTGCTCCATGTTCTATAAATATAGAAACATTTTTTTCATTTCCGCGTAGAATTGCATCCATAAGTGCTGTGTAACCGCGGTCTTTTGAAATTGCATTTATATCAGCGCCTAAATCTAACAATTTATTAATCATTTTTGTACAATTATTTCTAGCTGCAACATTAAGCATTGGAGTTCCATTTGGGTCAGATGAATTTATATCGATTCCAGCTTTTATAAATCGGTCAAAATCTTTTTGATTTTCTTCTTCAATACATAAAGCAAAACAACTTGGACAAACAGGAATTCCTTTTTCTAAAAGTTCGTTTTGAGCTTGTAGTTTTTCATCTGCTTGAATTAATTTTTCTTGATTTGTTTCTAAATACTTATTTAGTTCATCAACAGATGAAATATGTTCCACCTTTGAATTAGAAAAACTACAATTTAATAAATCAATATTCGAAACAATTTGAATATTTTTTGCTTGCAAAAATCCTGCAACAGAAAAAATTTTAAGTAAATCATTTTTTTCTAAATTTTTTTCATCATTTACAAAAATAATACACAGTGGAATATTAGAATTATTTTGTACTTGTTCATAAAATTTTTTAGACGATAGTTTTAAAAAAATTGAATTAAAATCTTTGTTGATTTTTTCTGTAGATAAAACATCTTCTTGCTCATCTGAAATTATTAATAGATTCATATATTAAAGATTATAAGGTGGTATTTTGTTTTGAGCAAGGATAATTTTTTTTGATTACATCTTAAAACCAATTGAATGATTATTATATTTAAACGAGTTTCTTATCTTATCAGAAATTGAATTTGTTGTTATTAAATCAATATAAGACTTACCATTGTATTCTTTGTATGTATAGTTTGCAATTTGAGATAAAATAGCCGGAATATTTCTTGGCTGATTATTGCAACATTCAGAAATTAATTCTCTTGTTGAATCAGGAATATATTCGGGAAGCAAGTCCTTATTAAAATTATTATCCTCAATCCATTGTTCATATATATTATCTAGTACAACAGTTTTTATTTCTTTAGGTGTATATTGCCTTATCTTCAATTTGACTGGAAATCTGCTTAATATATAGTCAGGAATTTTTGATATATCATTTGCAATTGCAATATAATTTATATGAGAAGCATCAACTTCCACTGCAAAAAAATTATCTTTGAAGTGTTTCGCGTTGTTTTTTTCAAGTAATTCTGCAAAAACTCCTGAAAAATCTGAATCTTCTCTGTTTGAAAAATTTGCCTTGTCGATTTCGTCTAAAATAATCAAAGGATTCATGATAGGACCTTTACCTCTGGAAAACATAGATTTTATAATACAACCACAATCACTTTTGCTAAAACCTTTGTCATTTCCTGTAAGTGTAAAATTGACACTGCCTGATCCCATTGAATTACGAGAATAAAATTCATAAAGTTCACATAAACTGATAATTAATGATGATTTACCACAACCTGCATCGCCATATATTAAAATATTTGGAAAATTAATTGATTTATCCTTTTTTATTGATAATAAGTTTTTTTTAGGTACAATACGTTCTTTTAATGAATCAAAATTTGGATATTTTTCAAAAAGTTCATTTAATTTATTTATAATTTTTGTGTTGTATTCAATATAAAAAGGCTTACCTTCTAATTTTTCTTTTATTTTATAAATTTTTGAATAATTTTCATCTTTTGAATCTAACTTATTATATAAAGTTTCAAAATCACGTTTGTTATATGCTGTAAAAATATTATTATCACTATTATTTTCTTGATTTTTTTTTTGAATAATTTCACCAAGCCAAAAGGAAGAAATCTTTTTAGAAAATGAATAAACTTCAGTTAAGTTTTCTATTTCACTTGTTGGTGTGTTATTAATGATTCCATTAAAAACTAGTAGAATTATTTCATCTGTATAGTTCAAAATGTTTTTTGGCGAAAGTTTTGGAGAGAGAGAAATCACTGTGTTTTTATAAATTGTATATTTTACAGTTTCTTCTGATGAAGAACGTTTTTCAATCATTGCAGAATCAGAATCTAATGATAAAAGTGAAAATGCAAATTTTTTTGTTTCCATAAATGACTCCCTTAAAAAGTCAATGAGAAAATTTCAATTTTCGATTTGACTTTTTACGCTGTTTTGCAACAAAGTGAAAAACAGCAATATATATTTAGTTTGCAACGCAAAATAGTAAAGATAAAAACTGGCGATATTTTTGGCAGTTTTTATCTCATCTCCTATAAAAAAGTCAATGAGTAAAACATCAGTTTTAGGAATTGACTTTTTACGCTGTTTTGCAACAAAGTGAAAAACAGCAATATATATTTAGTTTGCAACGCAAACTAGTAAAGGTAAAAACTGGCGATATTTTAGGCAGTTTTTACCTTATCTCCTTTTTTACTAATTAAATAACGCGTTATTATTTGTTAAATATACAGTATCTCTAAAATTTTATTTTGTCAATAAAATAACGCGTTAATTTTATTGATTTTTTATTAAAAGATTATATAATTGAATTATGAATGAAATTTATATAGACAAATTAATTGAAAAAATTTTTAATGATTTCCCAGAACTTTCTTCGATAGATGTAAAACAAAAAAATTATTTTTTTGAAAAATTGAATGAAAGGTTTGATTATAAAAAAGAAAATAAATCTCTTTCCGTTGATGAAATCATAAAGAAGTATGTTAAAAATAAGGTTAAAACTGAATATCAAAAACCAACTGAAATTGTTCTTTTATATTTTAATAACTACTTACAAAAACAAAATTGTAATCTTTTAGAAATAAACGAAGAAATTGTTCAAAAGTTTATTAAAGAAGAATATGAACGTGGAAAAAAACAAGGTTCGATAAGAGTAAGATTTTCTAGAATAAATCAGTTTTATAAGTATTTAGAAAATGAAAAATTTATACTTCAAAATCAAAATCCTTTTAATAAAATAAAATTAGCAGAAATTAATAATAATCAAATTACAAAAGCAATAATTCCAACGGAAGATGAAATTATTAAAATCTTAAATAATTTATCTCTTAAAGAAAAAACTTTTTTAGCAATTGTTGCTACAAAAGGGTATAATACAAAAGAATTTTACGAGTTGAGTTTCAATTCAACGTTATTGGAAACTAAAGAAACAAAAGGAAAAATAACTGTTACATATTGTTGGATAAATGATGATTTATGGAATTATGAATCCAACAGGGATAAAGAAATAATTTATTCAAATGATGGTTTTGCTAATAATAAGAATTTTTATGAATATATTTCAACTCCTAAATGGTATAATGAAATTTTGACTGATTTTTGGAACGAATATATAGGGGATAATAAATTCGAATGTGATGATTGTGAAATTCATTATTCAGAACTCTATTATATAAACCACCATATAGATTTAGGAGTTTATGAGCAGAAAATAAATGAAACGATAAAAAAAATGTATAAAGAAAAGGAATTGAATTATTTGTACAAAATTAAAGATTTTCGTTTATATGCTATAAAAAATATTTATAAAAATACAAAGAATATTCGACTTATTCAAAAATTACTAAATCATACAACTTCAAATACAACTCGTCGCTTTTTACAAAATGCAGGAATAGAGCTTTAATGTGAAACAAAAAAAATTGATAGAATTTATAAAAAGTATTTAAACAAAAAAAAGACTTCCGAAACTTCGGAAGTCTTCGTGCCACAGGTTGGAATCGAACCAACGACATACGGATTTTCAGTCCGGCGCTCTACCAACTGAGCTACTGCGGCGTTGATGTATTTGAATATATAACAAATTGTATTTTGTGTCAATAACAAATACATCATTTTTTATAAAATTTATTAATTTTATTTTCCTTGCCCGTAATATGCGTTAGGCCCGTGTTTGCGCAAATAATGTTTGTCTACAATGTAGCTTGGAAGTTCGTTTGCATTTGGATTAAGAGCCAAAGTGTTCAAAGCCATTTTACAAATTTCTTCCATTACAGTTCCGTTGTAAACAGATTTTGCAGCAGTTTCGCCCCATGCAAAAGGTCCGTGACCACCACACAAAACCATATTAATTTCAGAAGGATTTAATCCCAATTCTTTAAAATGTTTTACAATCAAAAGACCAGTTTCTTTTTCGTAATCATTTTCTACCGCTTCTTTTGAAAGGTAAGGTGTACATGGAATTGCTTTTTGAATATGGTCTGCATGAGTTGTTCCAAACAAAGGAACGCTTCTAACAGCTTGTGCCCAACTTACAGCGTAAGAAGAGTGTGTGTGAATAATTCCACCAATTTTTGCGCCACCGTTTACAACAAATTCTTTGTATAAAACTGCGTGAGTTGGTGTGTCGCTAGAAGGATTCATAGAACCTTCAACTTTGTTTCCTTCAATATCAACAATAACCATGCTTTCTACAGTTAAATCTGGGTAAGGAACTCCAGAAGGTTTAATTGCAAAAACACATTTATCTTTATCAAAAGCCGAAACATTTCCCCAAGTATACAATGCAAGATTATTTTCTGGGATTTTCATATTTGCTTCATAAGCTTCTTGTCTTAAAGATTCATAATTCATTTGTTTTCCTCTCAAAAATATTTTTCTCAGAATTCCGAATTCCGAATTCTGAATTCTGAATTTGAAAAATTAATTTCTACGAAATTAATTTTTCAACAGCTGCTTTTTCAATTGCAAGGCAATCCATATAACGTTTATAGAAAATATCAAAACTTTCAATAAGTTCTTTTTCTGCATCTGAAGTTGTCTTTTTGCAAGAGCCAAAAACTTTATTGTTTAAGAAATCTGCAAGTGAATCACTAGAATTTTCTGCTGCATAAGAAGCCAAAATTGCCATTCCCCAAGGTCCACCTTCACCTGCAGTTTCCATTGCACTTACGCTTGTTTTCATTGCTGCTGCCATATATTTTAATCCTGCTTGAGTTTTAAAATATCCTCCAGCACCAGTCATACTTGCAACTTCAACATTTTCTTTATAAAGAATATCCATTCCACAACGCAAAGCTCCAAGAGAACTAAACATCAAAGTGCGCATAAAGTTTGCCAAAGAAAAGTTTGCATTTTCGCTACGAGCAAAAAGAGGACGTCCAGAAGTAAATCCTGTAATAGTTTCTCCAGAAAGATAGTTGTAAGCAAGCAATCCACCACAATCTTTATCTGCTTCAAGTGATTTTGTAATCAATTTTTCGTAAAAATCCCCAAGAGGAGCAGAGAATCCCATTGTTTTTACAACTTCATCAAAAAGATTAATCCAGTAGTTGTGTTCTCCAGTACAGTTATTTGCGTGAACCATCGCCACAGGATATCCATCTGGAGTAGTTACAATATCAATAATTCCAGGATAAACTTTTTGCAAATCTTTTTCCAGAACAACCATGCTAAATACAGAAGTTCCTGCACTAATGTTACCTGTTTTTGGTTTTACAGAATTTGTTCCAACCATACCAGTTCCTGCGTCACCTTCTGGGGCACATAAAGGAATACCAGCTTGTAAGTCGCCAGTTGGATCAAGGAACAACGCACCTTCTTTAGAAAGATTTCCAGCAGCTTTACCTGCATTTACAACTTTTGGGAAAACTTTGTTAATTTCAAAACCAAAAGCTTTTACTTCTGGCAAAGCTTCAAATTTTTTGCAATATTCAGGATTATAAATTACATCATCTTTTGAAGAACCAAAACAAACTGGGAACATTCCCGAAGCATCTCCTGTTCCAATCACTTTTTCTCCAGTTAACTTCCAATGAATGTAAGCAGCCAAAGTTGCCACAAAATCAACATTTTTAATGTGCTCTTCTTTTTTCAAAATTGCCTGATAAAAGTGCGAAATTGACCAACGTTCAGGAATAGGGTAGTTAAAAAGCCCAGAAAGTTTTTCAGAAGCTTCACCAGTAATTGTATTACGCCAAGTTCTAAAAGGAACCAAAAGATTTCCGTCTTTATCAAAAGCCAAATATCCGTGCATCATTGCCGAAACACCAGCACTTTTGAATTTTGTAAGTTTAATTCCATATTTTTCTTGAACATCTTTTTTCAAATCAGCATAACAAGTCTGAAGTCCTTCATGAATTTGTTCAAGAGGATAAGTCCAAATCCCATTTTCTAAGGAATTTTCCCAAGTAAAAGAACCGTTTGCAATTGGTTCATATTTGTCGTTAATCAAAACCGCTTTAATGCGAGTAGAGCCAAATTCAATACCTAAAACTGCGTTTCCGCTTTCAATAATTTCTTTGTTTTCCATAAAAAACATTATAATACAAGTAAAACGTTTTATAAAGAAATAAATGTATAAAAAAATCAAGTAATTTAAGATAAAATTCAACATTGAAAAAAAATCGTAATTGTATTATCACAATAAATATGAATTACAATAATTTGCAAAATATTCAGAACGCTCTAAATCTTGGTGTAAAAAATAAAAAGATTGTTGGAGCAAGTTGTTTAGTTTTTCACGATGGAAAAGAAAGAGGATTTTGGCACTCTGGGTTTGCCGATGTAGAAAACAAAAAGGAATTTTCACGGGATACGATAATTCGTCTTTATTCTATGTCAAAACCAGTTACTTCCGTTGCAGCAATGATTCTAATTGAACGAGGAATTTTGGATTTTACAGATGAAGTTTCACAATATATTCCAGAATTTGCTGATTTAACAGTTTGTAAAGACGGAAAGATTCAAAAATCATCACGTCCACTTTTGATTCAAGATTTGTTGAATATGACAAGCGGTTATACTTATGGCGGAAATGAAGATGAAGGGCAAAAACAAACTTCTGCGTTGTTGTCAGAATTAAATCAATCAGTTCTTGAAAAAAATGATATTTCTACACTGGAAGTTGCAAAACGTCTTGCAAAAATTCCTGTTTCTTTTGAACCAGGAACTGATTATCAATACGGACTTTCCGCAGATATTATGGGCGCTGTTATAGAAGTTGCTTCCGGAATGAAGTACAGTGAATTTTTGAAAAAAGAAATTTTTGAACCACTTGGAATGAATGACACTGGATTTTTTGTTCCTCAAGAAAAACTAAATCGTCTTGCAAAAGTTTATAGTCGCTATGATTTGAGTTTATTTACTTCTTGTAATTTGGGCATTCAAGATAAAATGAATGTTGAACCTGCCTTTGAATCTGGTGGTGCAGGCTTGGTAAGTACAATTGATGATTATATGAAATTTTGTATAATGCTTGTTTCAAAAGGTATTTACAACGGAAAAAGAATCTTGCAAGAAAAAACTGTTGAATATTTGAGCCGCGCAAAACTTCGGGATAATTTACAAAAATGTTTTGATAACAAGATGGAACATTGGGCTGGTTATTCTTATGCAAATTTTATGAGAGTTTGTGTAGATAGTGGAAAATGCGCTTCTATGGCGGCTCAAAATAATGAATTTGGTTGGGATGGATGGCTTGGTCCTTTTATGGCAATTGATTTAGAAAATAAACTTGCATTTGTTTATTTTCAGCAGATGACAGACACAGGATTTTCTTATGTAAGTCGTCGTTGCAAAAACATAATTTATTCATCTCTATTGAATTAAAACTTTTTTTTCTATATAATTATGTGATAACTTGGGTTTTGTGGAGGTAAAAAATTGATTTTTCCATTGGAACAATTAGTAGAATTTAATAGCAATATTTATGAAATTACAGTTGCAGCAAGTCGTCGTGCCTATCAGATGGCAAAAATTAACGATCCAGAAATTGAAGCAAATTCTGATAAAGTAGTTTGTGTTGCAGCAAAACAACTTTTTAATAAAAAGGTAAATTATCATATTGAACAAAAACAATAAAAAAGCAAAAATTCCTGTTGTAGTAATTTTTGCTCCCACCGCGTCGGGAAAGACTGCTCTAACTTATGAATTATTTTGTGAGAAGGGCAGTCAATTTTTTTTAAACGATAAATCTAAAATCTCGTCTGCGCAAATTATAAGTGCGGATTCCATGCAAGTTTACAAAGGAATGGATATTGGAACTGCAAAACCAACTCCCGAATTTTGTAAAGATATTCCACATCATTTAATTGATTTAGTTTTGCCTGATGTTCAATTCAACGTAAGTGATTTTGTTGATTTGGCAGATAAAAAATGCAAAGAACTTTGGCAAAAAAATATTTTACCTGTTGTTGTTGGCGGAACTGGTTTTTATATAAGAAATTTTTTGTTTGGAAATCCTAAAACTCCCGAATCAAATGAATTAATCAGAAATCAACTAAAAGAAAAATTAGAACGCGTTGGAAATCAAGCGATGTACGCAGAATTGCAGACAATTGATTTAGCAAGCGCAGAAAAAATCCACGTAAATGATTCATATAGAATTTTAAGAGCATTGGAAGTTTTTTACACGACTGGAAAAAAAAGAAGCGATTTTTCTGTTCATAACGAATTTAGGGATGAATATGAATTTTTGTTCATTGTTTTGGAACCTCCGCGCGATGTTTTGTACGAAAGGATAAAAAAACGTGTTGATATAATGTTTGACCAAGGTTTACAAGATGAAATTCAAACTTTGAAAAAACAAGGTTATACAATCGATACTCCGGGAATGAAAGCGATTGGATATAAAGAGTTTTTTATGGAAGAAAATATTGAAAAAATCAAATATTCAATAAAACACAACAGTTGCAAATATGCAAAAAAACAATATACATATATAAAAGATATTCCTGGTAGTAAAATCATTGAATATCAAGCAACTCAAGATGATATTGCTAAAGTAAAAAATGAAATTATAAAGTTCATAGAAAATTCTTTGTAAAAAACTTTTTCTATTGACCTAAATCAATTTTTTTGAGATAATACTAACACTTTATATAAAGTTTTAAGGAGTGCCATCGTGCCTTGTGGAAAGAAAAGAAAACGCCAGAAGATGGCGACACATAAGCGAAAGAAGATGCTTAGACGTAATCGACATAAGAGCAAGTAAGCTTTTAGGTTGGACATTTTGTGTCAGATAGACCGCGATAGTTTTTTAACTGACGCGGTCTTTTTTTTTAGAAGAATAATTTGTTCATTACATTGATTTGTATCCATAATCAGTTTATGATGTTATATAGATAAAAAATAAGGTTTGAATTTTGTTAGCTAGAATTGATTCGCCAGAAGATATAAAAAACTTGTCGCAAAAACAAATAGATGAACTTTCTCAAGAAATCAGAAAAACAATAATTGATGTTGTTGGAAAAAACGGCGGGCATTTGGCAAGTAATTTAGGTGTTGTAGAATTAACAATCGCTTTACATAGAGTTTTTAATTCACCACAAGATGCAATTATTTGGGACGTTAGTCATCAGTGTTATGCTCACAAATTATTGACAGGTCGCTATAAAAATTTTTCATCTTTACGCCAAAAAGACGGTATTTCAGGTTTTACAAATCCAAATGAAAATTCTGCTGATTATTTTATTTCTGGACACGCATCAACTTCAATTTCTTCTGCATTAGGATTATTAGTTGCTCGTAAACTTCAAAATGATGAAGGAAAAGTAATTGCAGTTATTGGCGATGGTGCGCTTACAGGTGGCTTAGCTTTTGAAGGTTTGTGTCATGCAGGCCAACTTTATAAAAATTTGATTGTAATTTTGAATGATAATCAAATGTCTATTGACCATAACGACGGTGTAATTTCTAGATATTTGAGTAGACTTTCAATGTCTCATCAATATCAATTTTTTAGATATTCAATAGATAAAATAATTGATAAAATTCCTTTGTTCAGTAAAGGAATAAAGAAATTCATTTTTAGATTTAAACGTTCGCTAAAAGGACTTTTTTTAACAAACAATTTGTTTACAGATTTAGGTTTTGAATATGTTGGGCCTCTTGATGGACATGATGAAAAAAGTTTGGAAATTGTTCTTCAAAAAGTAAAAAACTTAAACAGACCTGTTGTTGTTCATGTTGTTACAAAAAAAGGGAAAGGTTATAGCCCTGCAGAAAATAATCCTGAAGTTTTTCATGGAGTAGGACCTTTTTGTATTAGCGACGGAACAGTTGAAAAATTTGATACATTAAGTTTTACAGAAGTATTCAGCAATTGTATGATTGATTTAGCTGATAAAAACGAAAAAATTGTCGGAATTACAGCGGCCATGGCAAAAGGAACTGGACTTTCGGCTTTTTCTAGAAAATATCCAAATAGATTTTTTGATGTTGGGATAGCAGAAGAACACGCTGTAACTTTTGCTGGCGGTTTGGCTGTTGGCGGAATGATTCCTGTTGTTTGTATTTATTCCACATTTATTCAGCGCTCAATTGACCAAATAATTCACGATGTAACTTTACAAAATGCTCACGTTATTTTTATGTTAGACAGAGCGGGTGCAGTTCCTTCTGACGGAGTAACTCATCAAGGAATTTTTGATATTTCTTTATTAAGACCAATTCCAAAATTGAATATTTTAAGTGTTGCAAGTGCAGATGATTTAAAATTGTGTTTGGAATGGGCGAGTGAATCTAAATATGCAACTGTTATTCGTTATCCAAAACTTTCTTGCCCAACAGAGTTACCTCAATTTAAAACTTCGGTAGAAATTGGAAGAGGAATTCTTATTCCATGTTCAGAAATTATTATTGAAAATATTTCGGAAGTTGAATTGGAAAATCGCAAAAATAAAATTCTTGTTGTTTCAACAGGCGGAATGTTTAACGAAGTTCACACTGCTGTTCGTGCGACTTTGATGGATAACGGATATTCTGACATTTATTTATTACGATTTATAAAACCAATCGATTTAGATTATTTCTGGCAAATTGTACAAAAATATCACGGTGTAGTATTTGTAGAAGATGGCGTTCAAATTGGTGGAATCAGTGAATATTTAAATAGTTTCTTGCTGGAAAATAATTTTACAAATACAAAAATTTTAGCGTTTGAAGATAAATTTTATGAACACGGAAGCCGATTTGATGTTTGTAAATGTGCAAATTTAACTTCGCAGGATATTGCATCTGCCATAAAAGAATTATCTGCAAAATAAATTTTTATTTGGAGAAATCAAATGCTTTCATTACAAATTGGAACAAAAAAAATAGCAACTGAACGACCTTCTTTTGTTATGGGAATCTGTAATGCAACTTCTGATTCATTTTATAAAAAAAGCCGTGGTGGAATAAAAAAAGCATTTGAATTAATTGAGCAAGGCGCTGATATTATTGATATTGGCGCTGAATCTACTCGCCCGGGATTTTCAGAAATTTCTAGCGAAGAACAAATAAAAAAAATCATTCCGATTATAAAAGCGATTAGAAAAAAATCCGACATTCCAATTTCTGTTGATACACGAAGTTCTGTTGTAATGAGCGCTGCAATTAATGAAGGCGCAGATATTTTAAATGATGTTTCATCGTTATCAAGCGACAAAAAAATGATTGATATTCTACAAAATAATGAAATTTCTGTAATTTTAATGCACGGATTCATGCAGAATGAAGATAAAAAATCATCAGTTGATATTGTAAAAGAAGTTTCTGATTTTTTTTATAAAAAGATTGAATTTCTAAAAGAAAATGACATCGATTTATCCAAAGTTATTTTAGATCCGGGAATTGGTTTTGGAAAAACTTTTGAAGAAAATATTGAATTAATCAAAAATCCTCAAAAAATCTGTAATAATGAATTTCCTGTTTTGATGGCTCTTTCTAGAAAACGATGTATTGGAGCGATGACAAATAAAGAAGTTGAAGACAGGCTTGTTGGTACAATTTCTGCAAATGTTTTTTCTGTAATAAATGGTGCAAAAATAATTAGAGTTCATGACGTTTGGCAAGCAATAGATTCTATGAATGTTCTGAAATATATGTTATAATATAAAAAGTATGGAAATTTCAAATAAGTTGTCTTACATTTACGGATTTATAAGTCCAATTTTAGACATTTTAATTCTTGCTGTTTTGATTTACAAAGCATACGATTTTATGTCTAAAACAAATAGTATTCAAATTTTAAAAGCAGCGATTATTGTTTTGATTGCTTATGCAGCTGCTTATTTTTTAAAATTAAATACAGTTCTTTGGTTGCTAAATATTATTGCTCCAGGATTGATTATTGCTTTTGCAGTTATTTTCCAGCCAGAAATCAGAAAATTGTTCTTAAAAATTGGGCAAAGTAAATGGTTTGCTTTTGGTAGTCGTTCTAAACATACTTATGTAGATTCCGTACTTGTTGCAGCTGAAATGCTTTCTAAACAAAAAAGAGGAATGCTTGCTGTATTTATTCGTCACACAAAAGTTGATAACTATATGCAATCGGGAACAAAATTAAATGCCGATTTATCATCAAATCTTCTTGTTACAATTTTTGGAATGGATACACCTCTTCACGATGGCGCTTGTTTTATTCAAGGTGGAAAACTTGTTGCCGCAGGTTGTTTTTTGCCATTAAGTGAAGTTTATGATATTAAAAAAACATTCGGAACTCGTCACCGTGCTGCATTGGGGCTTTCTGAATTAACTGATGCAGTTGTTCTTGTAGTTTCTGAAGAAACAGGTGCAATTAGTTTGGCGTATGATTCCAAACTTCACTATGATTTATCAATGACAGAATTAACAAAAACATTGGAAAATCTTTTGGAAATTACCCCAGAATCTTACAATATGGAGGACACAATAGATGAAAGTAAACCAATTGTTTGAAAAACTCATTGATAAATGGCCTATTAAAGTTATCTGTTTAATAATCGCAATTTTTTTGTATATTATAAATTTAACTTCAAATGTAGAAAAAAAATCTTTTGTTTTGCCTTTACACATTCAGGCAGAAGGTAATGTTACAAATGTTGGTTTTGTAAATCAAAAAGTAAAAGTTATTGTAAAAGTTAATGAATCTGATATTGCTAATGTTGCTAGTAGCGACTTTTATGCTTATGTAAATCTAAATTACGTTGAAACAAGTGGAACTTATAATATTCCTGTTCATGTAAATGTTTCTGATAAAGTAATGGCGATGAATCCTTTGGAAGTAAGAGTTGAACCTGAATATATTTCTATGAAAGTTGAAGAAAAATCAATGAAATTTGCAGAAATTCAGCCTTTGTTAGTTGGACAAGTTGCATACGGATATAAAATTTCAAATATCCAAGTAGAGCCTCCTTTTGTAGAAGTCGAAGGGCCAGCTTCAATGATAAAAGAAGTTGATTATATTTACACAGATAATATTGATGTTTCAAATTTACAAAGTGATATTCAGACTGAAGTATATTACAAACCTTTAAATAAAATTATTTCTGTAAAAAATAAAGGCCCTTATCAAGTAGAATTGACTGTTGAAGAAGAAGAAATGACTCGTGAATTTACAAATCTTCCTATTTTCCCAATAAATCTTTCTGATGATTTTGAACTTGATTCAGAACTTCCAAATACTTCTTTGATTTTAACAGGTTCTGTTTTAAATCTTGAAAATTATCAACTTTCCCCTCGTTCTATCTTTGTGGATTTTTCATTCATCACTGAACCTGGAACTTATGAAATCCCTGTAAATTATTCTGTGCCATCGGTTTTAAAAATCAAAGAAAAAGGCGTAGAAAAAATTTCGGTAACTGTTACAAAAAAAGTTCAAGAAGAACAAATTCCTGCAGAACAAACTTTGGAAGCAACTGAATGATTTACGGAATAGGCGTTGATATTACAAAAGTTAGTCGCTTTGAAAAATGGTGTCAAAATCCTGATATAATCAGCCGATTTTTTAATAAAGAAGAAATCTGTTTTTCAAAAGAGCAAGATTCGCTTTGCCAATACTACGCGGCTAGGTTTGCTGCAAAAGAAGCGTTTTCTAAAGCGTTAGGAACTGGTATAAAGAATTTTTCGCTAAAAGATTTGTATATAAAAAATAATAAAGACGGAAAGCCTGAATTATTTTTTAACGATTCTGTAAAACAAATTTTGCAAAATCGTTGTGGTGAGTGTGTTGTTCATGTTTCTTTAAGTCACGAAACTGATTACGCAATCGCGTACGTTGTTATAGAAAAAATATAAATTGGAGGATAAGCATGGCGACTTCAAATACAAATAAAAAAACTCCGGGAATTTCATATTGGTCTAAAGATAAATGTATCTGTCCTGTATGTAAAAAATCTTTTGAAAAAGAAATTATGCGTAGTGGAAACGGGCGTATGATTGCCGGTGGATTATCTGATGAATTACACAGAACTTTTGAGCCATCAGCAAAATATGGCGTGATTTATCCTTTAATTTACGAAATTGGTGCGTGTCCTCATTGCTATTCTGCATTTTTCTGGAATGATTTTAAAGATATAAAAAGCAACGATGTAATAGACAAATTATTCCGCGAGATTGATAAAAGACGTGAAGCTGTAGAAAATATTTTTCCATATTTTGACTTAAAAAACGAACGTAAACTTTTTGATGGTGCCGCAATGTACTATCTTGCACTTTTAAGTTATGAATGTGTCGGGCCTGAGTTAATTCCAACTCTAAAAAAAGCAATTATTTCTCTTAGACTTGCTTGGCTTTGTACATACATCGATAAAAGATGTAGCGGTTACAATTACGATTATATTGCACAAGTTTTTTATAGAAAATCTTTGTTCTTCTACCAACAGGCTGTCATTAATGAAACTACACGTACTGAAAAAAGTTCCACATTGTCTAATATGGGACCTGATATGGATAAAAATTACGGTTGGGACGGTGTTATTTATTTATGCGGTTTGCTTGAATATAAATATGGACAAAGAGAAGATACCCAACTTAGATTAAAAAAATTAAGTGAATCTAAAACCGCAATTGCGCGTATTTTTGGTTTGGGAAAATCTTCTAAAAATAAACCTGGTCCACTTTTGGAACATGCCCGTGAATTGTATGATAATCTTTCTAAAGAACTAAAGGATGATGACTTTTAATTAAAAATTATGCGTAATATTTTATTAACAATTTCTTATGACGGAACTGATTTTTGTGGATGGCAACGTCAAGATGATAAATCTGGTGGTCAGGCGGAACGAACTGTACAAGGTGAACTAGAAAAAGCGTTAGAAAAACTTCATAAACAAAAAATTCTTCTTTACGGTTCTGGTCGTACAGATAGTGGAGTTCACGCGTTAGGACAAGCTGCAAACTTTTTTTCTCCAATCGACTCAATTCCAACTTCAAATTATATTCGTGCTTTGAATTGTCTTTTGCCACAAGATATTAGAATTATGAATGCGGAAGAAAAATCCCCAGATTTTAACGCAAGATTTAGCGCAACAAGTCGCTCTTACAGATATTTTATTAGTTTTTCAGATTCTGTGCCTGCATCTTCTACCCGTTATGTATGGAATGTAAAAAATTATTCACCAAATATAGAACGTCTAAATAAATATGCATCTTGTCTTCGCGGTGAAATTGATTGTGCTTCTTTTGCTGCAAGTGGCGATATGAGCCTTTCTACAAACAGATTTTTGGATAACGCATATTTTTTTATGCAAAAAGATATTTTTGGAAACGACTTACTTGTTTTTGAAATTGAAGCAAACGCTTTTTTGTGGAAAATGGTCAGAACAATTACAGGAACTTTAATTAATCTTGATAAAACAAACGCTCCTGAAGATTCCATGCAAAAAATTCTTTTAGCAAAAGATAGAACAAAAGCTGGTGTTACAGCGCCTTCAACAGGACTTTTTTTATACAAGATAAATTTTGATGGAATTAGAAAACACGTATAATTTACAACAAACTTACAGGATCTGTGTCGTATTCAATATAAACGTTTTGATTGTGTGTGTATTTTTCCAAAAGATTTCTTGCCATAGATAAAAGTGGAATAACACTTGTTCCTTTTAATAAAATCTGAACTCTATAATTTTGAGAAATTTTTTCTATTGGACATTCTGCTGGACCTAAAATTTCTGCATTTTTTGGCGCTCCGTTTTGCAAAATCTTTTTTGCTTCCATTGCAGTTTCAAAAGCTAGATTTTTATTAAAACTTCTAAAAACAAGTCTAACTAATCTACTAAATGGCGGAAATTCCAAAAATTGTCTTTGTGTTAATTCATAATCATAAAATTCTGTGATTTTGGAATTACACGCAAAGAAAATTGGTTCTCTTGCTGGATCGTAAGTTTGAACAATTACTTTTCCGTTTTTTAAATATCTACCGGCACGCCCTGCAACTTGTGTAATTAATGCAAAAGTTCTTTCTCCTGCTCTAAAATCTGGCATATGTAAACCAGTGTCTGCTAAAATTACACCAGCTAATTGTAACTTTGGAAAATTCAAACCTTTTGCAACCATTTGAGTTCCAAGCATGATGTCGTATTTTCCGTTTTTGAATTCTTCTAGTTTTGTAAGTAATTCATCTTTACTAGAAAGCACATCAGTATCAAGACGAATTATTCTTGCATTTGGAAATTTTGCTTTAGTTTCCGCTTCTATAAATTCAGTTCCAAATCCTGCCGAACCAATATCTACAGAACCACATTCAGGACAACTTTCTGGTGGAATAATTGACCATCCACAATAATGACAACGCAATCTGTTATCTTTTTTATGATAGGTGAGTGGAACGGAACAATTTTTACATTTTAATTCAAAACCACATGTGTTACATCTAAAAAAGTGTGAAAATCCACGTCTATTCAAAAATAAAATAACTTGATGATTTTCTTCCAACGTTTTTTTGATTTCCTCTTCAAGCGGTTTTGAAATACACCCATCCATTTCGTAATGATTTAAATTTATGCAAGAAATTTGGGGCATTTCGCCACCAGATAATCGTTTGGATAATTTGTGCTGAATAATTGTGTTTTTTGTCATTCCAAACCATGCTTCTACACTTGGAGTCGCACTACCCATTACAAGCGGAATTTGTAAAGTTGAACATCTATGCATTGCAACTTGTCTTGCGTGATAACGAGGCGTAGTTCCTGATTTATACGAACCATCGTGTTCTTCATCAATAATTACAAGGCCTAAATCTGGAACTGGTGCAAAAATAGCACTTCTTGCTCCTACAATAACTCTTGCTTCTTTATGCATAATTCTGTGCCATTGAGTTAATCTTTGGCTTGGAGTTAATCCTGAATGAAGAATTGCCGCTGTATTTCCAAATCGTTCTGTAATTGACCTAGCGACTTGTCCAGTTAAACTGATTTCTGGAACTAAATAAATTACGCCTTTATTCATTGCAAGAGTTTTTTCTGCAAGTTGTAAAAATACTTCTGTTTTACCGCTTCCTGTTGGACCGTATAAATAATGATATAAATTATTTTTGTAAGAAAAATTGTTGTTTTTGTCTTTTTGCCAATGTTCAATAATATGGTTTACACAATCCTTTTGCTCATCAGATAAAATTGTTTTTCCAATTTGTGTTAATTCATTTTCAAAAGAAAAACCACCCGCACTAGTTTCTCGACGTCCCGAAGGAATCATTGCAAAAATCGCTTCGCCCAATGTACACAAATAATAGTGAGAAATCCATTTTGCAATTTCAATCAATTCTTTATCGAACAACGGTTCTTTATCAATAATTCGCTTAATCGGCCGGATTTTTGAACTATCTACAGGACAACTTGGTGGAATAGAATCCAAAATATCAATGATGAAACCTGATGTTTTTCTGTTTCCAAACATGATTTCTGCACGTTTTCCAATCATGGGAATTAATTCTGGTTTTTCATTTTCATCCGGACTATAAGAATATGTGAAAGGTTGGTTTACTGGAAGATTTAAAATGATTTGAAGATATTTCACAGCAACTTCCTCAAATTAAAGCGGATTTTTAAAATTTGTAGCGTAATCTGGCGCCAATTCCAAAAGTTTTGTTTTGAATAACTTTAAATCTTCCCAAGCTGGACGTTTTAATTCTTCATTTCTTAAAAGCGCACTTGGATGGTAAGTTACCATAAGCGGAATGTCGTTATATTCAAAAAAGTTTCCGCGTAATTTTCCAAGAGCTTCTTCTGTATTCAATAATTTATGCGAAGAAATTCGCCCCAAACACAAAATCATTTTTGGTTTTAAACAATGAATTTGAGCATCTAAAAAAGAAATACAAGCCGCTTGTTCGTCAGGATAAGGATCTCTATTTTGTGGAGGGCGACATTTTACAATATTTGCAATAAAACAATTTGTGTTTCTTTCTAATTGAATTGCAGCAAGCATCCTGTCAAGTAAAATTCCTGCTTTTCCAACAAACGGTTTGCCTTGCGCATCTTCTTCAGCTCCCGGACCTTCGCCAATTACCATAACGTAAGGATTTTTTACGCCCATTCCAGGAACTACATTTGTTCGGGTTCTAGCCAATCCGCATCTAGTACAACGCGAAATCTTGGAAGCAATTTCTTCGATAGATATACCTTTTTTTTCAGCAGTTTGAATATCAGAAATTACTTTTTGTTCTTCTGCCACATCATCTGTAAAAACAGGTTCTTCTCCCTTAAAAAATTCGGGGGTGTAACCATTTATATATTGAGAAGATGTTTTAATTAAATTGTAAAGAATCTTTTTTTCTTCTGCTTTCATTTTATTCCGAAATTTGTTCTACAGTTCCATCAAAATTGAATTTCTTAATCACCCTGTTTTTATAAGATTCTGTGATTAATTCATCAACTTGCATATTTTTGTAAATTTCTTCTGCATCACTAACTTTTCCGCGTAAAATTGGATGTTTTGGCGAGAACAAAACACAACAATCTTCGTAAGGCAAAATTGAAGTTTCATAAGTATCAATGAAATTTGCTGTTTGAATAATTTCTTCTTTATCTAATCCGCAAAGAGGACGCAAAAGTGGATATTCTGCAAAATGTTCTGTTACGCTCATATTTTCAATTGTTTGGCTTGCAACTTGTCCCAAACTTTCGCCCGTAATAATACAACTTGCATGAACTCTGTGAGCCATCATATTTGCAACTTTCATCATACAAACTCTGAGCATTAAAGTAGACCACGCTTCAGGTGCTTTTTCTTTAATAACCATTTGAACATCTGTAAAAGGAATAATATTCAAATATGTTGAAATTCCGTAATAAGCCAATTTTTGTGCCAAATCTTCAACTTTCTTTTGTGCTTCTTCAGAAGTGTATGGATATGAGTGGAAATAACAACATTCAATTTTCATTCCGCGACGTAACATTCTGTATCCAGCAACAGGAGAATCTAACCCGCCAGAAAGCAATAACAAACCTTTTCCGCTACAACCAACAGGCAAACCTCTACAACCGGTTTGTGAATCGCAATATACAAATGCCCGTTCTCTTACTTCGACAGTAATAATGCAATCTGGATTATGAACATCAACTTTCATTAAATCTTCAACAACACCAGCTGTTTCGCAACAAATTTCGTATGAATTAAGTGGAAATTGTTTAAACGACCGTCTTGCTTCAATCTTAAAAGTTTTGCATCCTTTTTCTGCTTGAATTTTTGCTTCTTCCAAAACCGCTTGTTTTATACTTTCAATTTCTCTTTCACAAACTCTTGTTTTTGCCCAACCTGTAATTCCCAAAAGATGATTTAATGTAAATTCAACAATTTCAAAATCTTCTTCTTTACAATCAATATACATTCTTCCTGCGTGAAGAGTAACTTGAACATCTTTGTCTTTTAAACAATCTTTTGTATTTTTTACCAACAATCTTTCAAATTCATGAAGATTTGAGCCTTTTAAAGTAAGTTCACCTAATTTTGCTAAATAAGTCATATTTTTATTTTAATGGATTTTTTTTATTCACTCAATATAACTTTTAGACGATATTATTAATGAGGTGAAAAAAAATCTTTTTAAATTTTTAATATTTATTTTCTCAATTAATTTTTTGTGGTCGCAAGAAAAAATTCCTTTATCATTGCAAGGTGTGTGGGAAGCAAAAGATAGATTTGTTGTTTTTTACCAGCAAGATGAAGCTTCAAAGCCAGAAATTATAATTGTTTTAAAAGATTTTTATGGCTGGTATTATGACCGCGCTTGTGAACCTGAAAATTTATCAAAAGAATTTAAAAAATCAATCAACTGTGCAACGCCACCTAAAAGTGAACATGTTTTTTACGACGTAAAACAATCTACACAAAATCCTCAAACTTATTTACTTGAAATTGAATATTCTAAAAGCCAAAAAAATTACGTTCCATTTTGCGTGATTGATGAAAATTTGTATTTACAATTTTGGACAAAAGTTCAGGAACAAAATCTTGAAAATGAAGAATTAATTCAAAAAACAAAAAATGGATTTTGGCAAGGAAACGTAATTTCACAAGGAATTACAATTTGTCCACAAGAAACTCAGGAAAAATTAATAAGTTTTTACATCGATGAAAATAATTTATTTAAAATCAATTATTGGATTTGTGATATGGATTTTGATTCCAACAAAACAAGTTTTAATTTTCAAAATAAAGAATATTATGTTTCTAAACACATAATTTCTGCAAATAACATTTATACTTGTGCAGCAGGAAGAAGACGATTTGTCAGAAATATGCAAAAACCAGTAGAAGTTGATTTAGAAGATTTGTTATTTAATGAAGATTTTACAATTTGCGTAAAAGGGGAGCCTTACCTAAAGCGAATTTTGGATAAAAGTGATGTTGAATATTTAATGAATCTTGTAAATAAAGAAAATTCCAAGAAAAGACCTAATCCGCCACCACTTTTTCCAGTAAAAGATTTAGTTATTGATTAATTCTTTTTTCTTTTTTTTCCAAAATATCTCTTAATTTATGAAGTCTGTACAAATTGTATCTTAAAATCATTAAAGGCAAAATATTTAAAATTGCGTTTATAATACAAATTGGCATTCCAATTGACATTACCATAGGATAAGAAAAAGGCATGTAACACAAAAGAAGCAAAAATCCAAAAATTGCATCAGCAAGATGAATTACAGCTCCGTAGTTACATTCCAAAATAAAACGTTCTATATATTCACGGTTTTGAGGATCTTCAACTTTCTTTTTGCTAAAACTAGTGAACATCCCAAGTTCAAGAATTTTATCTTTCCATGCTTTTATAAAAAGCTTTTCGTAAAAAATTGTTTCTTTTTTAGAAACTTTATGAAAATCAACTTTGTAATCATACCATTTATTTGGCATACACCAACGAATTAGAGTTGCAAAAACTCCGTCAATTGCAATTACACCGATTGTGCCAATAACACTAGCTGCCAAAATCCACCAGAAAGACAAATCTGCAAGATTTGCATTAAAAAAATAATTAAGCAAAATGATTGCAATATTACCGCCAAAAATAGAAACCATGTAAATTGTCATTTTTTCTTAAACCTCTATATATTTTTTTATTTATTTTGATTCTGGCAAATATTCAAGTGGAATCCCGTATGTTTTTTCATAAACTTCTTTCCACATTTCGTAGTTTTTATTTTTAAGCATTTCAATGTTGTCTTTTTTGTTTAAGTTGCTGTCTGGATAAATTGCTGGTAAAAAATGTAATGTGTATTCTTGAATATTAAATCCATCAGATCCAACAAATTCAGAATCATTCATTGTAATAAAAAGAGGAAGAATTGGAACATTATTTTCAACTGCAAATCTAAATGCTCCCGGAGTTAATGGACGAGGTTTTCTATAATTCCACCACATTCCTTGTTCAGCATAAATTAAAACTTTTTCGCCTCGTTTAAGCAAAACAGAAAGCGCGTGCATAAATTTTTTCATTGTAGAAAAATTATGACTTAAAGGAAGAGTGTTACAATGTCTAAAGAAAAGTCCGTACAATCCCGGAAAAGAAGTAAAGTTTCCTTCACGAATTACTTTGTAAAGTTCAGTTTTGTGTGATAAAAGAAAATCTTCCAAAACTTTATGAATTGCAAAATTATCAAAAGCGTTAAAGTGATTACAAGTTAAAATTACGCCAGTTTCTTGAACTTTTTCAAAATTTTCGTAACCATTAACGCCTTTTATAATTAATTGATTATTTTCTATTAAGTTATCAATAAATCTTCTTGCTTTTGCATTTACAAATTTTGTAAGAATCTTGTTGATGAGTTTTTCGTTCAAATAATCAACTTGATTTGGCAGAAGAGGCTTTGTTGGAGGATCATTTTCTACATCCTTAGAAAACCATCTTTTTCGTTCATATTCATCAATTCGTTCTAGAACTTCCAATCGGTCTTTTGCTTTTTCCACTGCCATAAAGTTGTCCTTAATTTGTTTTATTTTGAATTCAACCTATCCATCGAATTTTTATAATTGTTTGGATCGTTTGAATCTTTTATAGCTAAATCAAGCATTTTTTGATACATGATTTCATCGCGTTTCTTTTCTTCATCAGAATAAGAAGCAAGCATTTCTTTTAATAAATTATGGAAACCTGTTTTTTCAGCATACTTCCAGAACTGTTCTTCGTATTTTATTCCAGTGTAATGCCAAGGTTTGTGATGAATCTTGTAGTGAATAATTTTTAATTCATCAGTAAAAGCAGGATTTTCAAAAGAAGTTTTGTTCCATCCTAAATCAAGATATTTGATATTGTTTTTACAAATAACATTTAAATAATCTTGGTCTTGAGTAAGAGCAAAAACGTATTCTTTACTCAAATCAACAAATTGTTGTTCTATATTGTTTTCTCTGAATTTTTTAGCATTAATCAAAAGAATTCCAGCGTTAAAATATTTGTCTCTTTGAATATCAAGAGTTTTTTCTACATATTCACCAAAAGTATTTACAACCGCCATAACTTCTTCTGGAGCTGCGGCAACATATTTGTCCGAAATATCAGTGTTATAAAGTTTTGAAACATCACCTAAAACAATAATATCACAATCTAAATAAAGAATTTTTTCGTATTGAGGGAAAAGTCTTGCAATAAAAAATCTATAATAAGTTTCTTTAGAATAATAATCTCTCAAGTGGAAGATTTCTGACATTTTGTCTAATTCATCTTTCAAAGAAACAAATTCAATGCTAGAATTTTCTGTTTTTTCAATTAAAATCTGTTTTTTAAGTTTTTCATCTAAATCAGTTGTCAAAACAAAAATTTTGTAAAAATATTCCTTTGATGCATTGTCAAGCATCGAATTAATTGCAACTGCTAAAAAAGGCGCATAATTGTCATCTGTTGCAAAAAAAATCGGTATTTCTCTTTTTGTACTACACATAATTTAATAAGTTTAAAAAAAAAGAATATAAAAGTCAATATCAACAATTTTGTCAAAATAAATAATAAGAAAATCACCTTATCTAAATAATTTTACTTGAAAGAAATGTATAGAACAAACTTAAAAAAAATGTTAAAATATAATTTAGTTTAGAATTTTGGCGTGCCCTGTCTAAAGACAGGTCGGGCTCTTGCTACAAGTCCTCGCCATACGGCTGTGGGCTTTTCACAACGATCCCTCACGCGGAATTCATATAAAAATTAGAGGAATTATAAATGAGTTTTAAACCAGTTAATCCAAAAGTTGATTTTCCAAAACAAGAAGAAGAAGTATTAAAATTTTGGGAAGATAACAAGATTTTTGAAAAATCATTGAGTCAGAGAGAAGGGGCAGAAGATTTTGTTTTTTATGATGGCCCTCCATTTGCTACAGGTTTACCACACTTTGGTCACTTAATTCCATCAACAATTAAAGATATTATTCCACGTTACCAAACAATGAAAGGCAAAAAAGTTGAACGTCGCTTTGGTTGGGACTGTCACGGACTTCCTGTAGAAAACTTAATTGAAAAAGAATTAGGCTTAAATTCAAAACACGAAATTGAAGAATACGGAATTGCAAAATTCAACGATGCTTGTCGTGCTTCAGTTTTAAGATACACAGCTGAATGGGAAAAAACAGTTTCTCGCATGGGTCGTTGGGTAGACTTCAAAAATGACTACAAAACAATGAACCCAGAATTCATGGAAAGTATTTGGTGGGTTGCAAAATCACTTTGGGACAAAGGTTTAATCTACGAAGGTCAATACATTCTTCCATATTGTCCACGCTGTTCTACAGTTTTGTCTACACACGAACTTGCACAAGGATACAAAGACGTAAACGACCCAGCAATTACAATTCGTTTTAAAATCACAAGAGCTCCAGCAAAAATAGATGATCCAGATATGGCAAATGGAAAAACATATTTCCTTGCTTGGACAACAACTCCATGGACTCTTCCTTCAAACTTAGGTCTTTGTATGGGGCCAGAAATTGATTATGTAAAAATCTTAGACAAAGCTAGTGGCGATTATTACATTTTAGCTCAAGCTCGTCTTTCAGCTTATTACAAATCAGAAGATGAATATGAAATTATTTACACACGCAAAGGTGCAGATTTTATTGGTGCAAAATACGAACCATTATTCCCATACTTTGCAGAATTAACAACAAATGAAGATGGTTCTGACGGTGCATTCCGTTTGTTCAATGCAGATTACGTTTCTACAGAAGATGGTACAGGTGTTGTTCACATTGCTCCAGCTTTTGGTGAAGACGATAGCAAAGTAATGAAAGATACAGGCGTTCCTTTTGTTCAACCAATTGACGCTGAATGTAAATATACAGCAGCAGTTTCTGATTACACAGGTCGTTTTGTAAAAGATTGTGATAAAGATATTATGGACCGCCTTAAAAAAGAAGGAAAACTTGTAAAACGTGATCAAGTTTTACACTCTTATCCACATTGTTGGCGTTGTTCATCTCCATTAATTTATCGTGGTGTTGGTTCTTGGTTTGTAAAAGTTGCAGACCATCACGACAGACTTTTGCGTGCAAACAGCAAAATCAACTGGCAACCAAGTCACATTAAAGAAGGACGCTTTGGTAAGTGGCTTGCTGGAAGTAGAGACTGGGCAGTAAGCCGTAATCGCTACTGGGGAAACCCAATTCCAATTTGGCGCTGTGATAATCCAGACTGTAAAGACACAATTTGTGTAGGAAGTCGTCAAGAATTGGCAGATTTAAGTGGAACTTACCCAGAAGATTTACACAAACAATATGTAGACCAAATTACTTTCCCATGTAAAAAATGTAACGGAACAATGAAACGTATTCCAGAAGTTTTTGACTGTTGGTTTGAAAGTGGTTCTATGCCTTATGCACAACAACATTATCCTTTTGAAAATAAAGAATATTTTGAAAAACACTTCCCAGCAAAATTCATTTCCGAAGGTTTGGACCAAACTCGTGGTTGGTTCTACACATTAACAGTTTTGGCAGCACACTTGTTCGATAAACCTGCATTTGAAAACTGTGTTGTAAACGGAATTGTTTTGGCATCAGACGGAAGAAAAATGTCTAAATCATTACGCAACTACACAGACCCTGTAGAAGCAATTGATAGATTTGGTGCAGACGCAATTCGTCTTTTCTTAATGTATTCAACAGTTGTAAAAGCTGACGAAATTCGTTATTCAGACGAAGGTGTAAGAGACATCTTAAAATCAATTTTAATTCCTTTGTGGAACAGTTATTCATTCTTTGTAACTTACGCAAATATTGATAACGTTACACCAACAGGAAAACTTTTTGATAACGCTTTGCCTTCAAATCCACTTGATGCATGGCTTTTATCAATTTCTCAAAAACTCATTAAAGATGTTTCAGAAGCATTAGACGCTTACGATTTAAACAGTTCAATTGACCCAATTGTTAAATTTATTGACCAATTAAATAACTGGTACATTCGTCGTTCTCGCCGCCGTTTCTGGAAATCTGAAAACGATTCTGACAAAACAGAAGCTTACGAAGCTCTTTACATTGCATTAAAAACTCTTTGTAAAGTTGCTGCTCCATTTGTTCCTTTTATTACAGAAGAAATGTATCAAAACTTAAAAACTTCTGAAGATAAAGAATCTGTTCACTTGTGTGATTATCCAGAAGTAAACGAAAAATGGCTTAATCAAGAACTTGAATTCAAAATGGCAACTGTTCAAAAAGCAGTTTCTATGGGACACAGTTTAAGAAATACATTCAACTTAAAAAATCGTCAGCCATTGGCAAGTGTTGCGTTAGTTACAAGAAACGCAGAAGAAAAACGCGTTCTTTCAGAAATGGAAGATTGTATTCGTGAAGAATTAAATGTTAAAAAAGTAATTTTCCACGAAAGAGAAGACGAACTTGTTGAATACAAAGCAAAAGCAAACTTCAAAGTGCTTGGAAAAGAACTTGGTCCTTTAATGAAAAAAGCTGCCGGAATTATTGCAGAACTTACTTCTGAACAAATTGTTGCAATTTTGGAAGGAAACAAACTTTCTGTAGAAATTGAAGGAAAATCAGTTGAATTAGATTCAGAAAAAGTTCTTGTTGATCGCTTTGAAAAAGATGATTTGAAAGTTCTAAACGAAGGAACTCTTACAGTTGGACTTGATTCAAAAGTAACTGATGATTTGAAAAAAGAAGGTTATGTTCGCGATTTGATTCGTGGTATTCAAAACCAACGTAAAGAAAGTGGTCTTAATGTAACAGATAGAATTAAATTAACAGTTGCAGGTGATGAAAAATTAAAATCTGCTTACTTGATGTTTGTTGATTTTATTTGTAACGAGACACTTACTAGCGAAATTAATTGGGCAGATTCTTTACCAAATGCAGTAAAAGTTGATGCCGACGATAAAGAATGGGGTATCGTTATTGAAAAAGCATAATTTAATTTTTGTTTTTTCTTTATTTCTCATTACAACAGTTGTTTGTAGTTGTAAATCAACTCCAACTTCTGTTGTTGTGAATCCTCTTGATTTGCTTGACGAAAACAGTGCTTTTTATATTGCAGTTCCTTCTCAAGCAGATCCTGAGTTGGGGATTCGCGTAATTCAAAATAATATTCCAAATCTAACTGAACAAGATGCAAAAAAGATTTTTGAAAGAATAAATAAAATCTATGCGGGAATAACTAGAACAAAACGAACAACTGAAATTCAAGCAGTTGCAGACGGAAATATTCCTGTAAAATATATGCCAAAAATTCTTTCTAGCAAAAATGGTTGGAAAAACGTTACCTATTCACCAAATAATTCTTCTGATGAATATAAAGTTTATATGTACAATCAAATGGATTTGGCTTTTCCTTCAAATAATATTGCATGTTTTGGCAGAGATATTTATTCAGTTATCGATAAATACGATTATATAAAAAAATCATCAAATTCTTTGGAAGAACAAACTTCTTTACAAAATTATTCTTCATTGCCACAACATTTGTATTCTTGGCTAGAAGGTGCAGAAAATGAAATCCGTTTTTATGCTGTAAAACCTCAATCTTTTTTGACAATTCTTACAGGTTCAAATCTAGATTTAAAATTATTTGATGTGCAAGGCGCATTTTTTACAGATGTGAATTTTCCTTCTCAATATATTTTGGATATAACATTCAATTTTAAAAATTCCAAATATCTAAAAGCTGGAAAAACTTTATTGACGCTTGCATTTGGATTAACTGATTCACAAAGTATTACAATAAATGATAATTCTTTGGAAATAAAAGGCATAAAAATTAGCAAAGAGCAATTATATAAACTTTTAATTTTATAAACATGGAGATTCCTATGGCAAATGACAAAATTATCTTAAAAGCAGAAGATTTGGACGGTTATCTTACAAACGAAGATTTGAATGATTTAAAACACATGGATGAATTGTTCAAAGAAACTATGAAATCTTTTGAACCAAAAAATGAAGAAAAAATCATTCAAGGTTATGATTTGATGGGCCACGAAATGCAAAAGATTTGCGAAAAACATCCAAACATAAAAGTATATTCTTTTGTTACAGAAGAAACTGCTCATGCTGAAGCGAGTAGAGTAATTGCAAAATTAAGAGACATAAACACAGACCATCAGGAATTTTTGTATTACAGCCAACGTGCATACGAAATGCTTTTTAGAATGGCTTATATAAACCAACATACAGATAAAAAAGGGCATTTAGTTGTTCAAACTCCTGTTACATTCCCTATACAAAATTACGCAGTTCACAAAATTCCAGATATTGACCACAAAATTGAAAATACAGTTATGTGTGTTATGCTTCGTGGTGCTCTTTTGCCAAGTATGATTATGTCAAAAGAAATTGAAGAATATTCTTCTCATGCTTATAAAACTCCATTTGCATTATTTAAAATCAGTAGAAACGATTCTAAAAACGAAAATGATATGGAATATATTTTGGACTTAAAAAAATCTTTCTTTAACTTACAAGAACTTGACGGAAAAGATTTGATTTTTGCAGATCCAATGAATGCAACTGGTGGTTCTTTAGTTACTGTTGTAAAATATTTGCAAGAACAAGGAATTAATCCAAAATCTATAGCATTCTTTAATACAATCTCTACATTAAAAGGAAGTATTCGTGTAACAAGAGCGTTAAAAAATTGTACATGTTATACACTTTGGCTTGACCCTGTAATGAACGAAAAAGCATATATTATGCCAGGTCTAGGTGATGCAGGTGACAGATTAAATGGTTGTGATACAAAAGAAACTCCAAGAAATATTATTCAACTTATTGCAGATTATGGTCATAATATTTCTGGACTTTATAAATCACAATTAAACGAAATTGAACGAATTGTTTTAGGATAATTTGATTTTTTATGAAAAAAGTTTTTGTATTGATTTCAGTGTTTTTTCTATTTTTCTCGTGTACTTCCAAAAATATTATTCCGGGAGCAAAGCAACTAGAAATAGATAATATTTATAACGAATATATCAACATTGCAGATACATATTTTTCTTTGGAAAAATTTGATAAAGCGGCGGAATATTACAAACTTGGTTTGCCAAAAGCTGATTCATATTGGACTGTTTATTATAAACTTGCAAAATGCTACGCTTTGCAATCTAAGTGGTCCGACGCTTTACCAATGTTCCAAGAATTATTGGAACGAGATGAAGAAAATTTATCACTAAAATCTTCTGTTGCATACATTTACGCTATGAGCGGAAATTCTGAAAAAGCAAAACAAATATATTCTGAATTAATTGAAATTAATCCTGAAAATTCATCATTTTTAGAAAATTATATTGCTGTTCTCTTGCTAGAAGAAAATATTGACGAATCGACTGCTCAATTAGAAAAATTAAAGGAACAATTTCCTGAGAACTCAAATATAGATAAGATTCAAAAACATATTGATTCGTTGTTAAAGAAACAAAATGAAGGCAAAGAATCAGAAGCTTCAATTATAAGTGAAGATAAACAAACTGAAGACGAATCAATAAAACCTGAAAATTAATTAGTTTCAATAAATTTTCTGTATTTTGTATTATCAACCCTAAATGCAATAATTGGCGATGATTCATCAGCTTCCGCACGTTTTAGAGCTTCATCTGCTTCTTTTAAAAGTCGTTGAGCTCCAACCATTCTTACCGAGCGGGAAGTGATTCCTATAGAACATTTTCCGCCTGCATTTTTTATTTTAGATGATAAATCAACATGAATTTTGTCTGCAAAAGCAAGGGCTTCATCTACGTTCATGCTAAGTTTTATACACAAAATACAATCATCCTTATATTCAAAAAGCAAATCTTTGAATTGAAATAAAATCGAAAGATAATCACATAAATCTCGGAATAACTCGTCTGAGCGTGAAATATTTTGTAATTTTATTATAAAAACAGATAAATCGATTTCTGATGAAATTGCACGTTTTAATTCATTTTCCAATCTTGTATTTATATACGATTCCCAACCCAAGCCTGTATTTGGCGAAAATAATCCCATTGGATTTTCTGTTTCTGGAACATTAATTTCCATAGGTTTTTCGTCTTGATTTGGAAGAGGAAGTTCTTCTTCAAGTTCAAATTTTTCTTCTTCAAAGTCTAAATTTTCATCCGAAATATTTAGTTCTTCAGTGGAATTTTCCTCAAAAGATTCTGATTCTTCAATAGAAAAAGATAAATCAATATCATCTATAGATTTTAAATCATCATCGCTCGAATCCATTTTTTCGTCAGAATCTTTTGAATCTTTATTAGAAATGGAAATTATTAAAATGATTGTTATTAGTGTTGCAATCAAAATAATTAAAAATGAAACTTTTGCGGCATTAAAAATTTGAATAGGCCTGATTATATATAGATTTCCAATTATGTAATAAAAATTTTCATCGATTCTAAATGATTCTGAAAAATTTTTAAGAAGTTTTGAAGTAGAAGTTTCAGGTGTAATTCCATCTGGATATGAAAAAATTATTTTGCCATTCACTTTTATTTGAAGCGTAGAAAAATCATTTAAGTCACCAATTGCTTTTGTCATTTTTTGCGAAAAATCTTTTGGATTTTCCTGCACAATTTTTTTTACAGAAGAAGTCATGAAATCAATTCTGCGTTGTGTTCTTGCTTTTCCAATAGAATATTCTGAAAACAAATTGATGCCGAACAAAGAAAGTGCAACTAAAAAAACAAAAGAAATAAAAATAGAATAACCTAAAACAAATTTATTTTTCATACTTTATTATTATATCTTACAATTGATGAGAGCGCAAGTTTTTGTAATTTTTCAAAATCATTTATATTTGTATTTTTTCGAAGCCAAGCAATGTATGGCAAAAAAATTAATTGTTCGTTCTCTAAAAAAAACTTTTTTTCTAACAAATCATTCATAAAAAAATCAAAATTTACATTGTTTTCTATATTTTCAATTTTTATTTTCGGTGAATTTGTGTTTTTTACAAAATAAACATCGTTTTTCAAATTAAAAGTTGTTTTTTCATTTATTAAATATTCTTCCATAGATGATTTGTACGATTCTAAAACTTCAGTTGTGTATTTTTTTTGTGAAATCTTTTTTAATTCTGTACGGAACATTAAAGAAACGAATTTTTTTTCTGAAGAATTAATTTTGTTTTGAATTTTACCAAATTCTTTATCTAAATAAGTTCCTTTTGTGTATGGTTTTCCATTTGTATAAGAGAAATCTGCTCCATAAATTTGAATATTTTGAAAACCTAGTTTTATAGCAAAATCTAAAGCTGCAATTGTTACAGTTCCGCTGCCAGTTTGTAAAGAAATGAATGATGAAGGAAAAAAGGATTTTATATATTCGCAAAGTGGGTGAGCAGAAACTGAAAAAAGAATTTTTTTAGAAATTTCATAAACTTTTTTTACAGCTGAAGAATTTGCGCATAAATCAAAAATAAAAATAGAATCTTTTAATAAATCTTTGTTTTTTAACAAAAAATGTGTTGAAGAAACTAATTGCCCGTCAATCGAAAAAATCGCATCTGGTATAATTCCGCATTTTATTAAAGAAGACATTGCTGTATCCGTTGAAATTACAAAATACAAATTTCTATTATTTAAAAGTTCATTTTTTGTTTTATCCAAAGATGGACCTGCCGCAACAATAACAGCAGTTTTATCTAAAGGAATTTTTATATCAGAAAAATCATTTTTATTTTGTGAAAATAATTTTAGGTTTGTAAATATATTGTGTTGCCAAATTTTTCCAAAATGACTTTGCACAGAAAAATCCGCAGAAATTTTCTTTAGAGCAAGTGATAAATCATTTTTGATTTGTAAAATATCTTCTTTATTTTCTTGAATCCAGGCTCTTTGTTCAATAATTCGTAAATCCCCGTGAACAGAAGGAATATAAGAATTTAACAATACTTGAATTAATTTTTCTGAGGAAAAAAATAAACAGTTTGAACTTTGTTTTAATTCTTGAAAAATTTTTAATTGGCTTAAAAAATTTAAATCACATTCTTTTTTTTCCATCGCTAAGATTTTTGCATCTGGAAATTTTTCGTTTAATTTTTTTATTAGAATGCCACTTCCAATTCCTAAAACTAAAAAAATTTTATAAGTATTTGAAATTTCTGCAATAATTTTTTCTGCTTCTCTTTCTGGAAAATATCTTGAATCAACAGAACGACCGCTTTTAAAAAGAGGAACTTGAATATTTGATTTACTTAAAATTATTGATTCATAAATTGAATTATTCATTAAATATTTTTTCCATTTTGTAAGTTAGATTTTTTAATTTATCGTTAATTTTTTTGTAAACTTCAGTTTTTTCTTCGCTAGTTACTGCGTGATTTAATAAAACAAAATCCATTGGAAATAATTGTTTTTGAACTTCCGATTTTTCTAATTCATTTAACAAAAATTCTTTTGCTTTACATAAATTATTGCTTTGTTTTTCATTTATTAAAGTGAATTGAGTTTCTTTTTGAATTGGTAAAAAATCAATTTTCATAAATTCATTACTAGTTATGTCTGTAATTTCTCCCAAAGATTTATTTTCTTTTGAGTCCATAATTCTAAAAATTTTATTTTTGCATTTGTATGAATTAAACCATTGTCTGTAAATTTCTAAAGCTTGTGAAGAATGTTCACTTTTTGCAATTCTAAGCTCTTTTGGTTTTATTCTGTTGTCAAATAATGAATTGTTTATTTCTAAAATATTTGGCTGAATGTGCTGGAATCCTTTTGTTGATTGTAAATCAAGTCCAGCAAAATAAATTGATGAACTAAAATGTTCTTCCGCAAATTCTAAAGCTGTTCCACTTACAGTTCCATTTCGTTTTGCTAAAACTACAGGATAATTTATGTGATTCAGAAGTTTTGTACAAATTCCATCGCTATAAATTAAAGGAATTATTTTTTGTGATTTTAAAATTTTTTTGCTACAAAATCCTTCTACTGAAATTGCAAGATTAATTTTTTCTTTGTAAATCTGTAATGGTTTTAAATGTTCGCCAGCCCAAAATCCTCCGTCTGTAGAAAAACACAAATCAGGAATTATTTGATTTTTTAATAAAACATTTATCGCAGACGAGAGGGCAATTATAAAAAAATTATTTTGATTTGTTTTTATAAATTCCAAAATATTTTTAAGACTAGGACCTGAAGCAATAATTAAAACTGGCAATTTGGGATTTAGGTTTGTTGAATAAATATTTTTCGCATATTTTATAAAATTACATGTATTTATAAGCCATTTTTTTTCAAAAACTTGTCTTGTAATCAACAAAGTTTTGCTTTTTTCCAAAATATTCTTAAAAATTTTCCAACAATTATTTATTTGTTCACCAAAGATTTTGTTTATTGAATTCCATTCTAAAAGTAGGGTAGAAAGTAATTTTTCTTCGCCTAAATAATTGAACAAAAGATTTTCCAAATTATTTTCATTTTCTTCATAATTTATTACAAAATCCCAACCTTCGTTATAAGCAAAAAAAGAATTACAAAATCTGATACAAATCAATTTTGAATTTGGAAATCTTTTTTTTAAGAAAGGCAAAATATACGAAAGGCCAGGTTCCAAAATAATCAATGCTTCTAGTTCAAAAGAAACATTGATATTTTGAACAAATCGTTCCGCTTCTTTTATTGGCGAGTAAGTTGAATGAATAAACTGATTTTGAATTGATACAGTTTTGTTTCCGTCTTTTGAATCAGCAAAACAAACTGTCAAATTAGTCCACCTTCAAAAATGACGATGCATCAGAAAATGATTTTGAAATTCCTTCAGAAGAAATTTCCATATATTCAGAAAAATTTTCTATTACATTTTCAATATTTAAAAGCAAATGTGTTTTTAATAACTCTAAATTTATTTCTTTTTTAGATGCAACTAAAACTTTTACATTAGAATTATCATCCATAAGAACAATATTTGGATAAGAAAAATATTGTTGTAATCTACCAAAAAGTTCAGAAATTAAAGATGATTTTAAAAGTGAAATAAATGAAGTGTTATCAACATTTTTTTCAATATACATTGAAATTGGTTTTAAAATATCTATTTTGTATTTAAAAAATGAAAGTTTGTAATCATTATCTAATAAAGATAAATCAAATTTTGCAGAATATTCACACAAAGTAGGTAAGTCATTTGAAATTGAAGTCAATTCAGTTTGTTCAAATTTATGAACAGAAGGAATCATTAAAATTTGATTTTGAGAATACCAAACATACAAATAATCAAAAGAATCTTTTAGTTCAAAAGAAAAAAATTGATAGAATTGTTTAATTTTTGCATCTTTTTTATCAAAGAAATGCCAACCTTCTTTTTCAATTGAGCCTGCCCAAAAACTTTGTGTTGACACAGAATTGATAATTGATTTTCCATCAAATCCAATACTTTTAGAAATGTAAAACAAATTTTCATATTTCAAAAAAATTGCACAGAATTTTAGAGAATATTTTTTTGTAAATTCAAAAAAATCCAACTCAGTTTTTTTATTTAAAATTGACAGTGTCTTTTTTAATAAACCTTCTGGGTTGGATTTTTGAAAACTACCAATAGGTGATTCCATTAAGATAGTCCTAATTCATTAAATAATTTTTTATATGTTGCAAATTCGTCTGATTGAGCAAATTCCATAATTTTGTCTTCAGGAAGATTTTCTAATAATTGATCCATATACAAAAGAACAGATTTGATATCGCGTTTTAATTCAGAATTCATTTCTGGTTCTGCAGGAACTGTTTCTGTGTTTTCTGCAAAATCATCGCTTGTATCAACAATTTGTTCTTCAAAATTGATTGAATCTTCAATAATTTCTTCATTTTCAGCAATTTCTGTTTCATCGAATGTAAATGGTTCTTCTGGAACAATTGGTTGTGTAACAACTTCATCATTTTGTTCTTCAACTTCTGGTTCAGAAACAAAATTTTCTGTAATTCCGAATGAGTCATCTATATCTTCTGTTCCTAAGTCAGTTTCTGTAATAAAACTATCTGCAATATTAAATGAATCATCGATTTCTTCAGAAACAATTTCATCTTCACTTTCTGAATTTTCTTCAATTTTAGGTTCTTCTTCAAAAGTTTCTGCTATATCAAATGAATCATTTATTTCTTCTTGAATTATTTCTTCTTCAAAAACTTCATTTTGTGTAACTTCGTCTTCAGATGATGTAAAATCAATATTTTCTTCAATTTCTTCAGATTCGCTAGAAACAGAAGTTCCAAAATCATCTACATCTCCGAAAGAATCAACTGAATCAAAATTATCTTCTGTTTCTTCTGTGATTGTAACATCGTCTTCATTTTCTGTTCCGATTGTTCCAAAATCATCTTTTAATTCTTCTTCAAAAATATCAAATGATTCATCAGATAATGAATTATCTTCATCAACAGTATTAATTGTATCTTCAATGTTGAAATCATCGAATACTTCACTTTCATCAACAGCAGTTTCTGCCATAAAACCATCTGTAATAGGTTCTGAAATTACGTCATCAACTGTAATAATTCCGTCATCTTCTTCTTTTGGAATTGAGATTTCATCTGGTAAATCAGATTCTTCTGTTTCTTCTGTAAAATCTTCAAAATCATTTTCAGAAAGATTCAAACTGTCATCAAAACTATCTTCTGTAATTGTTTTATCATCTTCAAAAGTAGGTTCATCAGTGATGATATCTTCTTCAATGTTGATTTCGTCAGAAACGATTTCTTCTTCGAAAGTTGGTTCGTCAGAAGCGATTTCTTCTTCAATGTTGATTTCATCAGAAGCGATTTCATCTTCAAAAGTTGGTTCGTCAGAAGCGATTTCATCTTCAAAAGTTGGTTCGTCAGAAGCGATTTCTTCTTCGAAAGTTGGTTCATCAGAAGCGATTTCTTCTTCAATGTTGATTTCATCAGAAACGATTTCATTTTCAAAAGTTGGTTCGTCAGAAGCGATTTCTTCTTCAATGTTGATTTCATCAGAAACGATTTCATTTTCAAAAGTTGGTTCGTCAGAAGCGATTTCTTCTTCAATGTTGATTTCATCAGAAACGATTTCTCCTTCGATGTTGATTTCATCAGAAACGATTTCTTCTTCAATGTTGATTTCATCAGAAACGATTTCATCTTCAAAAGTTGGTTCGTCAGAAGCGATTTCTTCTTCGATGTTGATTTCATCAGAAGCGATTTCTTCTTCAATGTTGATTTCATCAGAAATGATTTCATTTTCAAAAGTTGGTTCGTCAGAGATGATTTCTTCTTCAGGTGAATTTTCAAAACTTTGTGTTTCTCCGTCAGTTTCGCTAAATTCTGCTGTGTTTAAGATATTGTCTAACTCATTTCCTGAAAGTGCAATTGTGTCATCTCCGTCATCAGAAGAGAAGAAACCTGTATTTTCTTCTTCACTAGGAATATCAATGTTCATTTCTTGGTTTTCAACAAATTGCTCAGAATCTGTTGATTTAATTGCTGCGAGATTTGATTTAAGTTGATTAATTTCATCTCTTAAACCTGACAAATCATCAATAATCTTTTGTAATAACGAAGAATCTACTGTTGCCATATTTTCATCATCCTCTTCTTCTAGGTCTAAAATTTCATCATCTGCAATGTTATTGCTATCAGTTTTGATTTCATTAACAATAGGTGCAGATGTCATGTTTTCATTGCCAACTGACAAATCATAATCTATAACTTTTTCTTTATTTTTTGCTTCTTCAACGTCTTGTGTTACAGGAGTTTCTTCTGCATCAGCATCAATTCCAAAGTCTGAAAGATCAATGTCTTCTGTATCACCAAATTCTGCTTTATTTACAGAGGAATCCGTAATAACTGGTTCTGGCAAATCTTCACTTAATGACACTCCCATTTCGTATTCATCGTCCATATCATCAAGTACATCTGTATCAACTTCTGTGTTATCTTCTGTTTCAACTGAATCTGCTGAATCATCGAAAGATATTTCCATTTCAAGAGGTTTTTCTTCCATAAAGATTTCTTCTTCTTTTTTTGGAGCTGTTTCCATTCCAAAATCAAATACGTCTTCACCAAAGAAATCGTCTAAAGAAACTTCTTCAGAACCTTGATTATTCATTTCTGCAGGATTTTTTCCTGGTTCAAAACCATTGTTTCCGGCAGCAACTGAAACGTCAGAAAATCCGTCGTCCATAAAATCATCAAGAGAAATTTCTTCTTCTCCGTCTGAATCAAACGAAACATCTTCAAAACTATCGAATGAAACTTCTTCTGTTTCTGTAGGTTGTTCTGCTGTAAAACTGTCTGAAGAAATTTCATTGTCGTTTGTTTCAAAATTATCTGTAAAATCCGCAAAATCACTTGCTTCTAATGATTGTTCTGAAATATCAGTAGGAATTTCAATTTCTGGAGTTTCTATTTCTTGTGTATCAAAATCTTCAAGTTTTTTTTCTGATGTGAATTGAGAGTCATCTTTGAACATATCAGAAAAATCTGTGTCATCAAAAGTATCCGTATCTGGAAAATCAGGTAAATCAAGTGAATCTAAAGAATCTGTCAAATCATTTTCGTCTTTTGCAGAATGTTTTACCCAAACGCCATAATTTTCTAAATCATTTGTGTTATCAATAGAATCGTCCATAAAATTCCTCTTGTTCAATATTGTAGTATACTTTCTATATTATCGGTACAAATTCTTAAAAAAAACAGACCTTAAATTACAAATTTTTTTTATTATAACACATATTTTAAATTAAAGAAAATAAAAATAATTAACCGATACTAAATATAATTATGAATCGTGCTAAGTATTTGTTAGTTTTTTTAAGTGGAATCATTCTTTATATTGGACTTTCTCTTTTTTGGGGTGAAAATAGTTTTAAAAATTATTCATCGTTAGTTGAACAAAAAAAAGCGATTGTAAAACATAAAGTGGATTTAGAAGATATTTATACAGAATTGTCTCTTGAAGTTTCGGCATTATATAATGATAAAGCGATTATTGCTGCCTATGCTAGAAAATTAGATTATGTTGCAGATGGTGAAAAAATTATTAAAATAAATGGACTCAAACCTTACCAAAGAACTTTGTATGACACAGGTTCTGTTGTTAGATATGTTGCTGATGATTTTTTATCAGAAAAGATTATAAAAATTTGTTCTATCATTTTTTCTTTCTGTGTTTTTCTTCTTTTTTTCATTTGGGATATTAAAAATCACAATATTACTTTTGGAAAAAAAGAAGAAACTTTTGTTACAGGAATTCCTTTGTATGAAGTGCCTCAAATCTGATTTTGATTCAATAAAAAAATGCGCTGATTCATTAAAAAACGCACAAGTTGTAATAATTCCTACAGATACAGTTTACGGATTTTCGGCAATTGTTGATGATGACTCAAAAACTAAGGAAAAAATTCAAAAAATAAAGGGTAGAGGTGATGAAAAACCTTTTATTCAACTTATTTCTAGCCCGGAAGATATAAAAAAATACACAGATGATGAAATTCCGTCCAATTTGCTTGATTATTGGCCAGGACCTTTGACAATTATTGTAAACGATAAACGAATTAATTCTACAACCGCTTTTAGATGTCCGGCAGATGAATGGCTCAGAAAAATCATAAAAGAATGTAATGCACCAATTTATTCTACAAGTGTGAACAGAAGCGGAAATCCAATTTTAGAAACTGAAAATGAAATTTTAGCTGAATTTAATGATGAAGTTGATTTATTTGTGTTAGATGGAGACAAAATTAATGCTTTGCCTTCTACAATTGTTTCTGTTTGTGATGGAAATTTTAAAATAATTAGACAAGGTTGTTTAAAAATTAATTAAGAGCGTCTGTGCCAAGTTACGTCAATAATTCCTGGAATTGCGTCTTCGTTTGCAGATATTAAAGTTGATTTTTTACCTTTTAGAGTATTATCATCCAATAATTCAAAATTCCATTCAATTGGATTTGCGTTTACCGCAACTTTTAATGCGACTTGTCTTGGTAAATCTGGATAGAACGAAGCATTCGAACGTCCATTTTGTTTTATTTTTATCGCTTTTTTAGAAGCGTTTGATAATTCTACAGAAATATTCATTGATGCACCGTTATTAAAAATTACAAAACCACGTCCTCCTCGCATAATTACGATTTTATCAATATTGTTTTCGCCATACCAAGTTCCTGATAAAAACTCTGTAGAAATTTGAGGAAGATTAATTGTTGGTTGTTCAGATTCTTCTTCTGTTGAAACAACTGTTTTTTGCAAAACTAAATCTTTTAAAGAAGCTTGCAAAATATCTTTTGGTTCCATCAAAATTTTATAAAATGAATCAAATTCTTTTTTTACAGAATGATTAAGATTTTTGTTTTTTATTGTAAGATTTGAAATCCATTTTGCATTTTCTTTTGTAATAATTGAATAAAACGAAAAATTACTAGAATCAATTGAATCATTTGAAGGGATTGTTTTTAAACAATCTTGAGTGCGTTTGTCTGTTACATTGAATGATGAAATTTCTTGAAATTGTGTGTAATACAAATCACTCAACATTTTTGCCATGTTGTCATCAATTTCAGAAGAAACAATTCCGTAGTAATCAATATTGTAAGGCTGACAGATTGCACTTTGCAATGAAAAAAAGAGAACTGCTAAAATTGTAAAAAATTTTGTTATTCTTTTCTTCAATTTATCCTCTTAAGTTTTTTGAAAACTCCCTTTGTATATCACGTTCGATATCACGATTTTTTATAGTCGCTCTTTTATCAAACATTTTTTTACCTTTACAAACTCCTAATGTTAATTTAACACGTCCGTTCTTTAAATAAAAGTTAATTGGAATCAAAGTGTTACCTTTTTCTTCAACTTTTCTTGTTATTTTTTTTATTTCTTCTCTGTGTAGTAATAATTTTTTAGGTCTGTCAGGATTATGATTAAAAATTGACGAATATGCGTATTCAGAAATATGAAAATTTTTGAGCCAAACTTCACCGTTTATAATTTCAGCAAAACTGTCAGGAAAAGAAATGTTTCCATTTTTTACAGATTTTACTTCTGTTCCTTGCAGCACAATTCCACATTCATAAGTTTCTTCGATTGAGTAATCAAAACGAGCTTTTCTATTTTCTGCAATTATTTTTCTTCCTTCACTCATTCTTATATTATAAGATATTGAAGAATTGCTTTCAAGTTTATAAAAAATGGATTTTTGTATTTGTACTATGTCTTTTTTTATGTATAATGTTTATGTATTTTATTTTGAGGTTGATTTAATTTATGAATAATAAAGTTTATGAATATTCTTACGCATTAAAAAAAGAAAAACAAAAAAAAGTTTTCTTTGTGTTTTTGTATATATTTTTGTTTTCTGTTTGTGTTAATTTGATTATGCACTTTTTTTTGTTTCCTGTAAGACAAGTTTCAACTTCTATGATTCCTGATATTCCTGAAAATTCTTTTGTAATGGTTAGTCCAATTGTAAATAAAGTTGAACGTGGTGATGTTGTTTTGTTGGAATCTAAAAATACACAAGAATTTTCTAAAGGAATTATTTTTTTAGATTCACTTTGTAGATTTTTTACAGCACAACAAATTTCTTATTTAGAAAATTCGGATTTTCCAAACAAAAATAATCAATTGCGTCGTGTAATTGGAATGCCAGGCGATATTATTTACATGAGAGATTATGTTCTTTATGTAAAACCAGCCGGTGAAAAACATTTTTTAACAGAATTTGAAGTTATAGAAAAAAAATATAATGCAACTTTTTTTGCAACACCAGCAGGTTGGGATAGTTCTTTGGCTGTGACAGGTTCGTTTGAAGAAATCAAATTAGGAAATGACGAATATTTTGTTTTGGGTGATAACAGAAAATCTTGTTCTGATTCTAGATTGTGGGGATGTATTTCTAAAAATGATATAAAAGCAAAATCTTTGTTCTGTTATTTTCCATTCAATAAGATGAAGGTTTATTAATTTTTATGAAAACTTCACTTTATATTCATATTCCGTATTGTTTGTCCAAATGTGAATATTGTGATTTTTTTAGCGTAAAATGCAATCAAATTGATGATTTTTATGTTCGCTCTTTGTGCAATGAAATTGAATCAAAAGCAAAATTTTTTAATGTTACTCAATGGAATTCAATTTACATTGGTGGCGGAACTCCAAGTTTGCTCAACAAAGAACAATTAAAACAAATCTTTAATTCAATTTATAAATTTGTTCCTCAATCAAAAAAATCTGAAATTACAATAGAAGTAAATCCTGACGATGTTACAGAAGATTTACTTCAGACTTTTGAAGAATGTGGAATAAATCGGCTTTCGTGTGGAATTCAGTCGTTGAATCAAAACTCTCTATCTTTTACAAAAAGACGTGCTTCTTTGGAACAAAATTTAAACGCGTTGGCTTTAATTCAAAAAAAATGGAGCGGAATTTTTTCTGTAGATTTGATTTGTGGGCTTCCTTACGAAACTGAAAAATCTTTTTTAGATGCGCTAGGACAAATTGTTTTGTTTAATCCTCATCATATTTCCATGTATTCCTTAGTTGTGGAAGAAGAAACTCCGTTGGGACAAAAAATCCTTAATGAAAAAATTCCCTACGATTATGATTTTGCAGATAATTTGTGGCTTAATGCACGCGAATTTTTACAAAAAAATGGATTTATTCAATATGAAGTTTCAAATTTTTGTAAAAAAGGATTCGAATGTTCTCACAATTTAGTTTATTGGAATCATCAAGATTATATTGGCTGTGGTTGTGGCGCGGTTGGAACAATTTACGATTCTGACGGAAGTGGAAAAAGATTTTTTAATCTTTGGAATATAGATGAATACAAAAAATATTGGATAGAACATTCTCAATATGATTTAAGCAAAAAGGATATAGAAGAAATTGAACTAATCGATAAAGAAACTTCGCAATTTGAATTTTTTATGATGGGATTACGAAAACTCATCGGAATAAATTCTTGTGATTATAAAAAAATATTTTCCAAAGAAATTCCTACAACTGTAAAAAATCAATTTGTAAAATGGCAAAAAAACGGTTTTGCAAAAATTACAAAACAAGGTGAAAATGAAAATTATTCATTGACGCAAGAAGGTATTTTATTTTTAAACAAATTTATGGAAGAATTGGAATTGTGATTGTAAATGAAGTTCCTTTGTCTTTTTCTGATTCTACGTTGATTTTCCATCCGTGAATATCAATAATATTTTTTACAACAGAAAGTCCAATTCCCATTCCTTCTTCTCGTCTAGACGCTGAACTTCTGTAAAATAAATCAAAAATACTTGAAAGTTCATCTTTGTTTATGCCACAACCTGTGTCTGAAATTACAAAATATGCATTTTGTTTATCATTAAATGCTTTTATTTCTATTGTATCATCTTCTTTTGTGTATCTAAGTGCGTTGCTGTAAAGATTTTCAAACGCTCTTGAAACAAGTTGTGAATTCATTTTTATTTTTATAGAATCATCAATTTTTATATCAGTAATAACCTTTCGTTTAAAAACAGTTCCCGTGATTTCTGCGTCTTTTACAAAAGCGTTAATAATTCCTGCAAGTTGAATTTCGCTAATGTTGTCAATTATATTTGCGTTATCAAGTTTTGTAAAATTAATCAGTGTATCAATCATTGTTTCTAATTGATTTGTTTTACTTTTTATTAAATCAAGGGCTTGTGTTGTATCTGCAGGTTCGCTGATAATTCCATCAGTCAAAGCTTCTGTGTAACCTTTTATAATAGCAACGGGCGTTCTTAAATCATGACTTATTCCCATAATGAATTTGTTTTTTCTTTTTTGAACTTCGAGCAAAGCAAGTCTCATTTTTTCTATACTTTTTGAAATTGAAATAATTTCATTTGAAGAATTTTCTTTTAGAATGTTGTCTATTTTGTAATTTAAATCTCCGTTTGCAATTTCTTGAGTTCCGTTTTCAATTACTTTTATAGATTTAAAAATTGTTTTTGAAAGATGAATAATAATAAAAACACAAATTAAAACTACAAAGAATAGAAAGAAAATAAGTGATTTAATTAAATTGTTTCTAAAAAAGTTTCCGCGCTTTTCTCTATGAATATTTGTGATTCTTGTCATTAATAATGTTTTTGTTTTTTCTAGAGACGGAGTAGTGAACTGATAAAAATATTTGTCAGATGAATCATTTATAATTTGCATGAGTTTTTGCGATTCAATTTTTTCACCTAATTTAAAATCTGGGATAGAAGATAATAAAATTTCGTTTTCTTCAGAAAATAAAACAGTTTCTACATTTGGAGGAAGATTTGACAAAATTCGTTTTAGGGTTTCAACATCGCTTTTAGAAAAATACGAATCTTGAATTTCGTTAAATTCTTTTGTTCCATTTATTAAAAGTCTGTTTGGTGAACGTAAATAATTATGAACCAAAATGAATAAAATTGACAAAAGAGGAATTGCAATAATCGTTGTTGATAATAATAAAAAATTTTTTTTAATTGTCATATTGATTTTTTTTTATGCTTTCTTTATCAAAAATATAACCTTGTCCAAATTCTGTTTTTATAAACTTTGGATTAGTTGGATCCTTTTCTAGTTTTTTTCTTAAACGTTGAATATAAACAGCGACCGCAGTCACATCTCCGTATTGAACACGCCAAACATCAATATAAATTTTTTCTGGAGAAAGAATTTGTCCTGCGTGTTTTAATAAATATTCCAAAACTTCATATTCTTTTGTGGAAAGAGGAATTTTATTGTTTCCTTTTTTTAAGACGCAACTATTTAATAATAAAGTGTAGTCTGCAAAGGAAATTGATTCTTCTGCTTTTGCCGAAGCTGAAAATTGTCTTCTAAGATTTGCTTTTACTCTTGCCACAAGAACGCTTGGGGAAAACGGTTTTGTAACAAATTCATCAGCCCCAAAGCCTAAACCTTGAATTATATCTTCATCAGCGTCTCGTGCAGAAACTATCATCACTGGAATAGAAGAATTTTGTTCTTTTTTTAATTTTCCCAAAAAATCAAAGCCGTTCATTTTAGGTAAATTTAAGTCCAAAATGATTAAATCAGGCCTTTTATCAGCTTTTAATGAATCTAAAGCGTCTTCTGCGTTAGAAAAAATAGCAGAAGTCATACCAGATTTTGATAAATATAAAGAAATTAACTTAGAAATTGCTTCTTCATCTTCGATAATGTAAATGTATGGATTTAAATTATTATTTTCCTGCATAAGTCTATCTCGTGTTTTTATTATAAACTTGATATTAAAAAAAGGTAATAAAAATAACATAAATAACGGAAAATTATAGATATTTATTGAAATAATTAGAAAATAGGTTATAATTGATTACGGAAATGATAGATGTAATGCGGTTAGATGGGAAAATTTATTGGGTGAATCCGCACATGATCGAAAGTATGGAATGTACGCCAGATTTAACGTTAACAATGTTATCTGGAAAAAAGCTCATTGTTCGAAATTCCCCCGAAGAATTAATCCAGAAAATAATTGAATATAGACAAAAAATTGGTATAGATAAACAAGAGGTCTTGTAATGGATTTAGCGACTATAATTGGTTTTGTTGGTGGTGCTGCCTGTATCGTAATGTCAGTTTTGACATCAGGTGGTTCAATGAAGAATATCATTGATATTCCATCTGTTTTCATGACTATTGGTGGATCTTTGTGTGCAATCTTTATTTTGGCACCATTAAAAAAAGTTTTTGGAATGTTTAAAATTATGGGACGTGCTTTTAAGGTTCCTGATTTTGGAGAAAGAAATATTGTAATTACAATGAAAACTCTTTCTGAAAAAGCTCGTCGTGAAGGTATTCTTGCTTTGGAAGATGGGCTTGAAGATTTGGAAGACCCATTTATGAAAACAGGACTTCGTCTTGTAGTTGATGGTTCAGACGGAAACGTAATTCGTTCAATCATGGAAAACGAAATGAATCAATGTGAAGCTCGTCACATGGAATGGATAAATCTTTTGAACCAATGGGCAGGATTCGGACCTGGTTTTGGTATGATGGGTACTGTATTAGGTCTTATTGGTATGTTGAATAACCTTGAAGATAAATCATCACTTGGTCCAAATATGGCTGTTGCGTTAGTTACAACTTTGTACGGTTCTATGCTTGCAAACTGGCTTATTGCACCTTTGGCACAAAAATTGTTGTATCATAACTCAATGGAAATGAAAACAAAAGAAATGATTATCGAAGGTGTTCTTGCTATTCAAGCTGGTGAAAACCCTCGAATGATGGCTCAAAAACTTCTAACTTATCTTGATCCAGAAACAAGAAAAGTAATTGAAGCTGATGTATTAAAAGACTAAAAGTAAAAGGTAATATTTTTTTATGGCAAGAGAAAAAAAGGAAACACAAAAACCTTCGAAAGCATGGCTGGACACCTATGGTGATATGATTACTCTTATGTTGTGTTTCTTCGTAATGCTTTACAATCCATCGGAGGTTGATGTTACACAACTTGCTACAATCACACAGTCTCTTCAAATGACAGAAACTGAAAATACATCTGGTGGTTTGTCATTGTCTGCGGGGCGTCTTTCTGATTTAGGAAATAATATAAATTCTTTGCCATCTTTGGAAAAAGGAAAATCTTTGGGATTGGCAAAAAAGAAAGCTGTTAGTCTTTTTGCACCTGATGTAAAATCTAATAGAATTACAATCACAAGTGATGAACGCGGTTTGATAATTACACTTTTGTCTGATAATTTTTTTGAACAGGGAAGTGCAGAACTTAATATAAATGAAACAAGAGAAACTTTATTAAGATTGGCAGATTTTTTCAAATCAGCGGAGATGAAAAATAGACGTTTTAGAATTGAAGGACATACAGATAATGCTCCAGTTGCAGAAAATTCAAAATATTTGAGCAATTGGGAACTTTCTTCTGAAAGAGCTATTAATGTTCTTCATTATCTTGCCGATTATGGAGTAGATGAGAATCAATTTTCTGTAGCAGGATATGCTGATACTCGTCCAAAGTTTTCTAATGATACCCCTGAATCAAGGGCTTATAATCGTCGTGTAGATATAATTATTCTAGACGAGGGGCATTTTTAGTGGTATTATTATAAGGAATTTAATTTTAGTAATTTGCTGGAGGGGATATGGCAGACGACGATGAATTGAATCTAGATGACAACGTAGGTGGTAGTGCTCCTGCTAAGAAAAATAGAGCTGGTGGGCTATTTTCTGGTCTCTTAAAATGGATAATTATTGCAATTTCAGCAATAATTGTTATTGTTGTAGTTTGTTTTTTCACTGTAAAAATCGTAGTTGGTAATAATGCTTCAAATAATGCAAGTTATGTTATTCCAGAAGAATATAAATCTGGAGTAAGAGAATATTACGATTGGTATAAATCAATTGGAGTTATTCAAACAACAACTTGTGATCCTATCCCTGCAACTGTTAGGGTAAATGTTTTCCTTGGTTACAAAAAAGATGATAAGGCAACTTCTACAGAAATTACACAACGTTCTGTAGAAATAAAAGATTTCTTGCGTCGCTATTTTAGTGGTAAAACTGCTGCTGAATTAAAAAATGTAGACAACGAAGACAAATTAAAAATGGAAATCCGTAATGGAATCAATGATAAAGTTTTAAGTGGTTCTAAAATACGTGATGTAAGTTTTGATCAAAAAGATGTAATTGAACAGAATTAATTTTCTGTAAATATAAAAAGGTGGAAGGTGCATGAACGAAGTTCTGTCACAGGATGAAATTGACCAGTTATTAAGTGCTATTAGTTCAGGTGATGCCGAAACTAATGACTTTAAACCGGTTAATAATGCTAGAAAAATAAAAATATACGACTTTAAACGTCCTGATAAATTCTCAAAAGAACAATTACGTACAGTTCAAAGTATGCACGAATCTTTTGCGCGTTTAACAACAACAAGTTTATCTGCGCAGTTACGTTCTCTTGTAAGTGTTCACGTTGCAAGTGTAGAACAGTTGACTTACGAGGAATTTATTCGTTCTATTCCAACACCAACAACATTGGCTGTAATAAACATGGATCCGTTAAAAGGAATTGCTGTATTAGAAATTGATCCAACAATCACTTTTTGTATGATTGACCGTTTGTTTGGTGGTCGTGGTGTTACAAGTGGGAATAAAAATCGAGATTTGACTGATATTGAGCAAGAAGTAATGGAAGGTGTAATTGTTCGTATTCTTGCTAATATGCGTGAAGCTTGGACTCAAGTTATTGATTTGCGTCCTCGTTTTGCTCAAATTGAAACAAATCCTCAGTTTGCACAAATGGTTCCGCCAAATGAAATGGTCGTTTTGATAACATTTGAAGTAAAAGTTGGTGATGAAGAAGGAATGATGAACTTTTGTATTCCTTATCTTACAATTGAGCCAATTATTTCAAAATTATCTTCGCAATTCTGGTTCTCTTCTGTTAGAAGAAACAATACAACTCAATATTTGGGTACAATTAAAGGTCAATTATCGTCTATCGATATGGATATAGTTGCAGAAATTGGAACTATGAATCTATCTATAAAAGATGTTTTATCGCTCCGTGTGGGTGATGTAGTTCGTCTTACTGATGTAAAAATTGGCGATCCAATATCATTAAGTGTTGGAAATAAGAAAAAATTCTTCTGCCAACCCGGTGTAGTCGGAAAAAAGATGGCAGTTCAAATTACAGGTAAATTGGAAGATTTAGATTCGGAAGAATTTGAAGAACTTTCAGTAGAAGGAGATGAAACGTATGAGTGATGGTGCTATTTCTCAAGATGAAATTGATGCATTGTTATCAGGTGTATCTATTGATGGATTAAATTCATCAGGTCATGTAGGTAACGGACCTACTTATCATATTGATCTCCCAACTCTTCAGAAAGTTGCTGATGATTTGCAATCTAAGTTGGAAGAAAATGTAAATAAATATACAGGTGCTTCTTTTAATGTTGAATCTCCTGTTGTAGAAGTAACAAGTAGAGATAAAGTTCTTGCAAAATTACCAGAAGTTGTTGTTGCTGTTGTTGCAGATTATAACGAAGGCCTAAAAGGTAGTCATTTATATCTTTTATCACCTGAATTTGCACTTAAAATGTTTGAACTTGTTAATTCTGAAGAAGCAACTGATGTTGATGATATGGTTTTGTCAGTTGTTTCTGAAATTATTGCAACTCATGTAAGTTCACAAATAACAGTTTTGGAATCTTCAGGAAAATTATCTGGTCTTGGATATTCAACACCAGAAAGTCAGAATGTTTCTAAAGCTATGGTAATGTTCCCTCAAAACGAATTTGTTTTATCAAGTTATCCTTTAACTTACGAAGGAAAAGCTTATACTTTATGGGAATGTCTTGGTGGAGATATTTCAGAAAAAATCTGTAATGCAAATGGAGCTGGATTAGAAGAAATCCCTTCTCTTGGAGCTGAAATTCCAACTATGGATAATTCTATGGCAAGTGGAATGCAAAATATGGCTTCAATGGGAATGCCTCAACAGATGCCAAATATGGGTATGGGAATGGGAATGAATTCTCAAATGGCAACTGGAATGAATATGGGAATGAACGCTCAAATGCAAAATATGGCAATGATGAATAATGGAATGAATATGGCAACTGGAATGAATATGGGAATGAATGTTCCTAATGTTCAACAATTACAATATCCAAATTTGCAAAATAATATTATTCCTGCAGAACAGGGAAATATTGGTTTGATTATGGATGTTTTTATGGAGATGACTGTAGAACTTGGTCGTACAAAAAAATCCATAAAAGACATTTTGGGAATGGGAGAAGGTACAATCATCGAGCTTGATAAACTTGCCGGTGAAACTGTTGATATTCTTGTAAATCATAAACCAATTGCAAAAGGGGAAGTTGTTGTTATCGATGAAAACTTTGGTGTTCGTATAACAGAAATTCTTTCTCCTATGGAGCGAGTAAACGAATTAAATTAAAACCGATTTTTTAGGGTGGGGAAATTGGGAAACTTAAAAAAATATATTCTTTTCACATTTTTTGTGGCTTTTGTAAATGTGTTTGTTTTTTCACAAACAGACACATCTCAATCGTCTTCTGTAGAAAGTTCAGTTTTAGATGAATCTCAAATTTTATTAGGCGAAACAAATCCAGAATCTCAAATTACATTTTCTGATGATGAAAGCAATTTAGAAAAATCATCAGTTTGGCTTTTTGTAAGAATGATTCTTGTTTTAATTTTAGTTATTGTTGCAATTTATGCTTTAATGAAATTTTTTAAGAAAAAAAGCACAGAAGTAAAAAGTTCCGATGATTTTTTACGAAGTGTTTCTTCTCTTTCTTTTGGGCCTGGAAAATCTGTAGAAATTGTAACTTTAATCGATAAAGCTTACGTTTTGGGTGTAACAGAAAAAAGTATAAATTTAATTGCAGAAATTGATGATAAAGAATTGATTGAATCATTAAATTTAAATCACGATAAAAAATCAAACGTAAGTAAACCAATAAATTTTGCTGAAGTTTTGGATATGTTTGTTAATCCAAAAAATAAAAGAAAAGCGAGTGTATTGGATGATGAAATTGAAAAAACAGAAGAAGGTTCTGTATGAAAAAGAATGTTTCTAAAGTTTTTTTTATAGCTTTTTTATTGATTTTTAATTTGTTTACACTTTCGGCACAAAATTTTCCTCAGGGAAGTACTTCTGGAACAACTCAGATGAATTCAAATGTTCCTTCTCCAACAATTCCTAACGTTTCTATAGAAATTACGCAGCCTGAATCTGGGGAAGAAGTTGCTTTTTCAATTAGAGTACTGCTTTTATTAACAATTTTAACTTTAGCACCAAGTATTTTAATTTTAGTAACTTGTTTTTTGCGTTTTTCGATTGTTTTGGATTTTATAAAAAGGGCTCTTTCTTTACAACAAGTTCCTCCGACTGCTGTTTTAAATGGAATTGCTTTATTCATGACTTTGTTTGTAATGTGGCCAACATTTTCTACAATGTACGAAAAATCATTTAAGCCGCTTTCTCAAGGTGAAATTGGAATTGAACAAGCGTACGAACAAGCTGAAACTCCTTTAAGAATGTTTATGTATAGTCAGATGTCTGAAGATACAAGTTATATAAAAATGTTTATGAGTATGGCAAAGTTAGAAAAACCAAATACTCTAAAAGATGTTCCGACTTATATTCTTGTTCCTTCGTATATTTTGCATGAGTTGACTGTCGCCTTTAAAATAGGCGTCCTGCTGTATATACCGTTTATTATTATAGATATGATTGTGGCAAGTATTCTGATGTCTATGGGTATGATGATGTTGCCACCAGTTCAGATTTCGATGCCATTTAAATTAATTTTGTTTGTTCTTATAGATGGTTGGGGCTTATTAACACAGCAACTTTTTATATCTGTTATCAAATAATGGAAAAGAAAGAAGGAGTATAAAAGTTTATGAGTACTAGCCAAGTTGCATCTTTAGTTTCTAGTGGAATTCAGCAAGTTATCTCTGTAATTGGACCGATTTTAGGAATCGCTTTAATTGTAGGACTTATTGTTGCGATTTTTCAGGCTGTTACTTCTATTCAAGAACAAACTCTTACTTTTTTACCAAAATTACTCGTAATTCTTGTTGTTATTGCTTTGTTGGCAAATTCAATTTTTACGGATATGCGAGAATTTACCATAGAATTATTTAAACAGATTCCAAATTTTGCAAAATGATTTGTAAGGATTATAATCGATGATAGATAGAGTCCTGTTAAATGCGCCAATTTTCCTCCTGCTGTTTGTCAGATGTTTTGCAATGTTGATGACTTTGCCGTTATTTTCTACGTCTTCCGTTCCTCGTGTTGCAAAAATCGCTCTAGCAGGATATATGGCTTTTTTTGTTTTTGGTTCTGTGAATCTAGATGTTTATTTACCATTCTTAAAAGATGATGGCACTTTTTCTATCCAATATTTGTTTTTGGTGATTGGCGAAGGTTTAATCGGTGTAATTTTAGGTTTTTATATTTCAATTATTTTTGCAGCATTTAGTACAGCAGGACAATTTACCGCTTTTCAAATGGGATTTAGTGCGTCAGAAGTTTATGATGCTTTATCGCAAGTAGAAAATCCATTGATTGGTCAATTTTTGAATTTAGTTGCAATGCTCGTTTTTATGCAAAATAGATGGTTTCAAAAATTGTTTTTGGGTGGATTAGTAACAAGTTTTGATTCAATTAATGCAATTTCTTTAGTAAGTGGACGTGAACATTTTGTGAATTTTGTTTTGCAAGGTTTGACAAGATTGTTTGCAGATGCGTTAGTAATTGCGTTACCGATTATGGGAACATTGTTACTTATTTCAGTTTGTACAGGGCTTTTATCAAAAGCCGCTCCTCAAATGAATTTGCTTTCTGAAGGTTTCCCAATAATGATTTTGCTTGCTTTTACACTATTAATGTTTTTAATTCCTGCAATGTGTGATTTCTTTGTACGCAGTTTTAATCAAGGTTTTTCGGATTTGGAAAAACTATTCTATTTAATTGGAGGTCATCTAAAGTAAAAAATGGCAGCTGAAGATGAAGGAAGAACAGAAGAGGCCTCTGCGTATAAACTGGAAAAAGCCAGAAAAGAAGGACGTGTTGCTAAAAGTCAAGAAATTAGTGGCGCGTTAGTTCTTTTATTTTGTGTTTTAGTTTTGATTTTTTTAGGAAAATGGATTTTTACACAGTGCGCTAATATTTTTAGATTTTATTTTAGTAAATGTTCTGTTTACGATATTACAGATAATAATTTATATTCAGCTTTTTTTGTTAATATTCTAAAACTTGTTTTACCTGTTGCTTTGGCAAGCGTTGTTGCTGGTATTTTAGGAAATATAATTCAAACAAGAGGATTTATTTTTAGTTGGAAGCCAATTGAACCAAAATTTTCAAACATTCTTCCTCATTTTGGTGAATATTTTAAAAAGATTTTATTTTCGGTAAGAGGTGTTTTTAATATTTTAAAATCATTTTTAAAAGTTTTTTTAATTGTAATAGTTGCTTTTTTATTTATAAGAAAAGATATTTTTGTTTTGCTTCAAGTGATTTCAAACGGAGATATAATGGGAGCGATTGCAAAAATTGCGATGATGTGTGCAAAAATTTTGCTTGTTGTTTCTATTTTATTTTTAATTATTTCAATTCCTGATTATTTTGTTCAACGTCATGAATTTAGAGAATCTATGAAAATGACAAAGCAGGAAGTAAAAGAAGAATTTAAAGAATTGGAAGGTGACCCTGAAGTAAAAGGTCGTCTTCAGCAAGCGCAACGGCAACTTTTGATGCAAAATATGCCCAAAGCCGTTGCTGAATCTGATGTTGTAATTACAAACCCTACTCATTATGCTGTCGCTCTAAAATATGACAGAGAAGTTGCAGATTCCCCAACAGTTACGGCAAAAGGTGAAGATAATTTAGCTTTTAGGATTAGGGAAATTGCAAAAGAAAACAATATTCCTATTGTAGAAAATCGTCCAGTTGCGCGCGGACTATATACAGAAACGGAAGTTGGTGATATAATACCAGAGAGTTATTATAGATTAGTTGCTGTAATTTATTCTCAAATTCTAAATAAAGATTAAGTAGATTGCTGGGTGGGGACTTAATGGCAAACGAAAATCGTGGTAAAATCCTAAATTTTATTCAACAAAATATCATTGGTGTTGCAACTGTTGTTGGAATTTTCTTCTTATTTATTCCAACTCCTAAGCTCATAATTGATGTTTGTATGGTTTTAAATCTCGCTTTAGCAATTATTATTCTTCTTGTTGTTTTATATACCCCACGTTCATCTGATTTTCAGACTTTCCCTCGTGTAGTTCAGTTGCAAATGTTATTTGGTTTGGTTGTCAATATTTCTTCAACAAGACTTATTTTAACAGCAAAAAACTATTCGGCTCAGAGTGATATGGTAAAAGCTTTTGCAAATATTGTTGCAAAAGGTGATTTGGTAATTGGTTTTTTGATTTTTATCGTTCTTATTCTTGTTCAAGTTATGGTAATTACAAAAGGTGCAACACGTGTAGCTGAAGTTCAAGCACGTTTCTCGTTGGATAGTATGAGCCAGAAATTTTTTGATGTCGATAACCGTTTGAATAGTGGAATTATTGATGATGCAGAAGCAATCAGATTAAAAGATGCAATCAGAAAAGAAATAGACTTTTATTCTGCAATGGACGGTTCTGCAAAATTTGTTTCTGGAACTGTAAAACTTGGTATTGTTATAACTTTGTTGAATTTGATTGGTGGTGTTATTGTTGGAATGATAAAAAATGGCATGGCATTCAATCAAGCAATGACAACATATTCGATGCTTACAATTGGTGATGGGTTGTTGTCTCAATTGCCAACATTGATGATTTCTTTTGCAACAGGACTTTTAGTTACTGGTTCTAAATCTGATGATAGATTCGATGATCAATTAAAAACCGATTTTACACGTACAGGATATATTTACGAAATCCTTGGTGGAATTTTACTTGTTTTTGGTGTCGCTTTAAGAAATGGAACTCAAGTCCTTCTTATTCCAATTGGTGCTTTGTTCATTTTTATTGGATTCAAGTTGACAAAAACAAAAGAAAGGGAAGCTGTTCTTGAACAAACTAAAAAAGAAGAACAAAAAGCTAAGCGAAATGGACCGAGTGCGCCTGATGCAGAAAAAATTTCTATGCTAGATCCTTTGTCGTTGGAATTGGGATATGCTCTTATTCCTCTTGTAAATGAAGAAAAAGGCGCTGAGTTATTAGAAAGAATTACCCGAATTCGTCAAGAAGCAAAACTTGATATGGGATTTGTTATTCCAAAAATTCGAATTCAGGATAATATGGCACTTTCTCCAAATGAATATTGTTTTAAAATCAAAGGAATCCCTGCTGGTTCAGCAGAAATTCGTTTGGGATATTATATGTGTATGGACACAGGTGGCGTTGTTACTCCAATGCAAGGCGAAAAAACAAAAGATCCTACTTTTGGAATGGATGCAATTTGGATTCCAGAAGAAAATCGTGGAGATGCAGAAGCAGCCGGTTATGTTGTAATTGACCCACCAACAATTATTGCAACTCATATTACAGAAATAATTCGTTCTCACGCAGCAGAAATGCTTGGACGACAAGAAGTTTCTTCTATTCTTGACGTTGTAAAAGAACATAATCCAGTATTAATTGATGAAGTTTTAAATACTGCAAAACTTACTTACGGACAAATAGAAAAAGTTCTTCAAAATCTTTTGCAAGAAAAAGTTTCTATCAGAAATATAATTACAATTTTGGAAACAATGGCAAACTATGCTGGCGTTACAAATTCTGTTTGGGAATTAACTAAAAAAGTTCGAGAAGCATTAGGTTTACAAATCTGTATGCAGTATGTAGATAAAGATGATGGAAATAAACTTAGAGTTATGGCTCTTTCACAAGAATTGGCCGAATTAGTTCAACAACATGCTTATTTTCCTTCTGACGGTTCAAAACCTTACGTTGCATTTGACCCAGTTGATAATAGAAAATGGATTTTAAGTATTAGTGCTGCTTTAAGTAAAATGAATCAATTGGGATATATGCCAATTATTTTGTGTGTAAGTTCAATTAGACAACTTGTAAAAGCTGCAATTGAACGTGATAATCCAGGTGTTGTGGTTCTTTCGGATATGGAAGCATATTCTGCAGGAAAGAATATCGATATAGAAGTTTTAGACGAAATTTCATTAATTGACGAGTAGGTATTGTGTATGTTTGGTGAAAAAGGAACTGTTCAAAAAATTGAAGGAAAAGATTTAGCTGAATGTCGCGATAAATTGAACAAAATGTACGGAATTAATTACGAGATTGTTAATACTGGTAATGATTTCAAGCGTAGTCTTTTTGGTTTTAGAGAAAGAGCTGTCGTTGTTGTTTATTATATTGTTCGCAATCAATTTACAATGGAAGAACAAGCAAAAAAAAGAGAAGATGAAAATGCTCAGTTTGAAAGAAATAGACAAGAATTATTATTAAAAAATCAAAATATAATGATGAAATCAGAATTAGAAAAATTATCTGAAAAAATTGATTCAATGACAGATATTATTTCTTCTGTTAATGTTCATGGTTCTTCTGAAAATCATCCAACAATAGAAAGAATTGAGGAACTTTTAGCGCAAAATGAATTTACACATTCGTACATAAAAATGATTTGTGAAAAAGTTCGTTCTACATTTTCTTTGGAACAATTAGAGGATTTTAATTTAGTTGAACGATATGTTGTAGATTGGATAGGAGAAACTATTCAAATTGCAAAAGAACCAATAAGACGTCCCCCACATGTCTTTATTATTGTCGGTCCTACAGGAGTTGGTAAAACAACAACTATTGCAAAAATTTCGGCAAACAAAATCCTTGATGCTAAAAAAAATAAAAATGCAAATGATCCAGAATTTTGTATTATTACAACTGATACAATGCGTGTTGGTGCGGAAGAACAATTAAATAAATTTGCGCAGGTTCTTGGAAAAAATGTAATAAAAGCAGAGACGGCAGAGCATATAAAAACTATTTATGAAGAATATAAGAATCATGTTGATTATATGTTTATTGATACAAGTGGTTACAGTCCAAATGATTCAACTCATATTAGTGAAATGAAAAATGTTTTGAGTGTTGATATGAATTCTGATGTTTACTTGGCTGTTTGTGCATCTACAAAAGTTAGTGATTTACAAAATATTTTTAGAAATTACGAACCATTTGCTTACGAATCAGTTATTGTTACAAAATTTGATGAAACAACTCAAATTGGTAATATAATCAGTGTATTGTGGGAAAAACATAAAGCTATCTCATTTATAACAGATGGGCAGCATGTTCCTCGCAATATTAAAAAAGCAAACAAGGTTGATATATTAAAAAATTTAAGTGGCTTTAATATAGATAGAATCCACATAGAAGATAAATTTGGAGAAAAATAATATGGAAGAACAAATTCAAGAATTAAAAGAATTGATGAAGGATGTTGTAGAAGAAAAAAATACAGATTCTTTTTCGACTTTCAAAAAAAATCACAATACTCGTATTATTGCCATTACAAGTGGTAAAGGTGGAGTTGGAAAAACTAACTTTGCTGTAAATATGGCGATAGCTTATGCTCAATTAGGTAAAAAAGTCATCTTGATTGATGGTGACTTGGGAATGGCAAACGTAAATGTTCTTCTAAATATTGTTCCTACATATAATTTGATGCACGTAATCAACAAAAAGAAAACAATGCGCGAAATTATAATGGATACTGAATTCGGTATTAAATTTATTGCTGGTGCAAATGGTTTTTCTAAAATTGCAAACTTAAATGTTGAAGAACTTGAATATTTTGCAAAACAATTCAGTTCTCTTGATAATGCGGATATAATTATTATAGATACAGGAGCTGGTATTGCGAACAACGTTTTGCAATTTGTTGCTGCTGCAGATGAAGTTTATGTAGTTACAACTCCTGAACCAACAGCAATTACAGATGCTTATGGAATTATAAAAATTATTACAACAGAAATTGTTGATAGAACAGTAAATCTTAAATTAATTGTAAATAGAGTTCATTCTGCTGATGAAGGAAAAAGAATTTCAGAAAGAATTATTAATATTGTAGGTCAGTTCCTTGGTTATAAAGTTGATTACTTAGGTTTTGTTTATGAAGATCCTGCTGTACAGGCTTCTGTAATTCGTCAAAAGCCATTTATTGTTGTAAATCCAACTTCAAAATCTGCGGTATGTTTAAAACATATTGTAGGAAGAATTGAAAAAACAGAACCTGTTTATAATGAAGGGGTTGCAAGCTTCTTAAAGAAGTTTTTAGTAAAACGTAGAAATTATTAATATGATATTAAAATAATTTTACTGTTATTTTTTTATATTATATTGTATAATTAATATAATGTTTGCGTTGCAAACAAAATATTAATGTTTTTCATTCTGTGAAAAATTAAAAAAGAAGATTATTTAGGAGATAAAATGACCAACATCAAGAACGTAGTAATTTTTGCTGTTTTAGGGTTTATTATCTCATTCTTTTTTGGTTTTTTTTCTGGTTCGCCTTTTTTTAGAATTTTTCTAAAAGCATTATTGTTTGGTGGAATTTTTGCATTTTTAGGATTTTTGATTACATTTATATATGATAAATTCCTAAAAATTGATTCTTTAACAGAAAACGCAGATTTAAACAAAACTGACGAGGGTTCTTCAGAACAAAATAAGCCAGTTTTAGGAAGAAATGTTGATATTACAATTAAAGATGAAGAATTAGAACAATCGGAAGATTCAAATTCTTATGTAGTTGCCGGAAATCATCAAATGTTGACAGATGCAGATATGGCAGGCCATGACAATGAATCGGATGAAAAAAAATCATCTTTTGTTCCAATACGTTTTTCGGAAACAGTAGAAAATATTTCTAGTGTAGAATCAAAAACATTAGAAGAAACTGTTCGTAGTGAAAAATCTAATCCTGAAAAAGATATTGCAATGCAAAATCGTGCAGCAAGCCAACAGGATGTAATTTTGGATGTTCTTCCAGAAATGGGGGATGTGTCTGATTCTGGATCATATTCAGGTTCGACTTTTATAAACGATTCTGAAGATGAATCTACAGGTTTTTCTAGTTCAAGTTTTAGTTCTAATGATGAAAGTGATATAAAGGATGCTTCGCTAATGGCAAAAGCAATAAGTTCTATTTTATCGGATGAAACTTAGAAAAAAGGTGGGGAAATATGCCAATTAATGACGAACAAGAAGAAGATGATCTTTGGAATGAGTTCAAAAAGACAAAATCTCCTGCTATCAGAGATAAGTTTATTAGACAATATATGCCTCTTGTAAAATACGTTGCAGGAAAAGTTGCAGTTGGACTTCCAAGTAGTGTAGAATTTGATGATTTAGTTGGATTTGGACAATTTGGATTATTGGATGCAATAAATAAATATGATACTTCAAAAAATGTAAAATTCAAAACTTACGCGGTTACAAGAATTCGTGGTGCTATTTTTGATGAATTACGCCAAATAGACTGGGTTCCTCGTTCTGTTAGACAAAAATCTAGAGAAATAGAAGATGCAATCGTTACATTGGAAGCTAGACTTGGTCGTCCTGCGTCAGATGCAGAAGTTGCAGAATCTTTAAATATGACATTAGATGAATATCATAAAACGGTAATGAAAGTGTCAGGAACAAGTGTTTTGTCCCTAAATGATGTTTGGTATTCAAATGATGAAAACGATAATATGTCTATTGGAAATAACATTGAATCACCTGTAAGTTTAAATCCAGATGTTATTGCTGAACGCGAAGAAATAAAAAAAGTTATTGCTCAAGCAATCAGCGAATTACCAGAAAAAGAAAAAATGGTAATTGTTTTGTATTATCATGAAGATTTGACTTTTAGAGAAATTGGTGAAGTTTTGGAAGTAAGTGAATCAAGAATTTCGCAACTTCATACAAGAGCAAATTTGCGTTTGAGAGCAAAATTAACAAACTTGCGTAGAGGTATTATCTAAAAATTATGGTAGATTTGGAACAAATTCGTATGGATATGCAGGAGCGACTCAAAAAAGATAAAGAGTTGCATGCTGTAATTGTAAATGCGGATACTATAGAAGAAGCTTTGTCTGATGCATCTGTTCAATTGGATACTCGTGTTGCAAATCTGCTTTTCGAAGTTATTGAAAAAGGTTCTGATGGTTTTATGGGGCTAGGAAAAAAGCCTTGGAAATTACAAATCTATCAAAATCCTGAAACCATTAATAAAGTTCGTAAACTTGCAAGTGAAGGTTTAATTTCGGAAGATTCGTTTACAGAAGGTGCTGTTAATAAAAATCATGATGGATTGTTCTTTGTTCGTCATTTTGGTTCTGATATATTGATTAAAGTAATTCCTGCAATGGGCACTGGTGAACAAATTGATATAAAAGATGTTTTTGCCGAAATCAAACGTCCTGATACTGTTGAATTTGACGAAGAGTTAATCAAAAAATATGTAAAAAATGGTACAAACGACGAATACAATGTTGTTGGAAAATATAAGCACGTACAAGCTGGAGATGTATTAATTTCTGTAGATACTACAAAAGATGAGATGAAGGCAAGTATTGTTGTTACTGCTCCTTCTATGAGTGGTGCAGAAGCATCTGAAGAAATGATAAAGAGAGCTCTTGCAACACAAGGTGTTATTGAACAATGTTTCTTAACTGATAAAATAAAACAATTTGTTGATAATCCTGTTTATAATACACCTTTTGAAGTTGCCGCTGCAATTTTGCCTGTTGATGGGCGAGATGCTTATATTTCTTATAATTTTGAAACTGATCCTAAAAAATTACGTGCAAAAATTTCTGAAAGCGGACAAATCAACTATAAAGAATTAAATCAAATTCAAAATGTTATTGCAGACCAACCTCTTGCCACTAAGATTCAAGCAGAACGTGGTCGTGGTGGAAAAACAATTTTTGGTCGTTATCTAGAAGCAAAGAACGGAAAAGATATTCAGATAAATCTTGGTACAAATGTAAAACTTGATAGAGATGGTGTAACAATAAAATCACAAATTGATGGCGAAGTTATGCTTGTTAATGGTCGAATTTGTGTTGAACCTGTTAAATATCTTGATGCAGTTAATGTAAAAACTGGGGATGTGAAATTCGTTGGAACTGTAATTATTAAAGGTTCTGTAGAAGAAGGCTATAAAGTAGAAGCTACAAATATCGAAGTCAACGGAATCGTTGATAAATCACATCTTGAAGCAACTGGAAATATTGTTGTAAGACAAGGTATTTTTGGTAAAGGTGAAGGTTATATTAAAGCTGGAAAATCTTTGTGGGCTAAATTTATTAATGATGCTACTGTAGAAGTTGAAGAAAATGTTATTGTTTTGGATAGTATTGTAAATTCAAATATTACTGCCATGAAAAATATTTTAGTTCGTGGTAAAAAGGCCCAAATTATTGGTGGACATTTGTTGGCTACAGAAGAGATTTGTGCAAAAAAAATTGGCTCTCCTGGTGGAGTAGAAACCGTTCTTGAAGTTGGTATTGATCCACGAGCTAAAAAACGTTTGTTAGAATTACAGAAAAAAGAAGCAGATAGTTCTAAAGAAGCAGAAAATATTTCTTTGGATATTCAAACTTTGGAGCAACAGAAAAAACTTAGAAAACGTCTCTCTCAAGAAAAAGAAACAAAATTGACAACAATTAAACAAAGATTCAAAGTTCTTTCTGCTGAAATTGAAGAAATGAATAAAGAAATCGATTCTATTCAAAGTCACTTAAGAGAATTAAAAGCTGTTGGTAAAGTAAAAGTAGAAGATACTGTGTATGCTGGTGTAAAAATTTATGTTAGAGATGTTCTTGATGAAGTAAAAATCGATACAAAGAAAGTTACATTCTTCTATGATAAGAGCTTTAGTAAACGTGGTGATTATGAACCTCCAAGCATGACAATTGAGGAACCTGATGGCTATACAACCAATTGATTTGCAGAATATGTATTCACAAATGTCTAACGTCGCAAAATCTGTTGCAGGTCAAAGTCAAACTGCACAATTAGCCGATTCTATGCAACAACAATCTATTGTTCAAAAAAATCTAGAGAATAATACAAAAGTTCAAAAAACTGGTGAAAATACAAACGCAAATTCTGTAAATGAAAATGGTCACAAAGGTTCTGCTTTTTCAAGTGGAACAAAAAGGAATCCTAATAATCAGTCAGAAAAAGAATCTGAGGAAGATGATAAACCAAAATATCCTGAAAATCCATATTTAGGTACAATTATTGATATTATGAGGTAAAAAATGACTGTGTTTATAATTGTGCTTACTCTTATTAATATTGGATTGTGGCTCGTTTTTCTTTTAAGGTTTAAAAGACTTTTTTCTACCGATAAAATAATCGAAAAAACAAAAACTCGTATAAATGAAATTGAAAAGCAAATTAATACTGTAACAGATAGAAATTTGTATATTGCAAAAGAGACTACAAAAAATATTGAAACAATGTTGAATGACGTTGATAGAAAAATGGAATTATTCAGAGAAGCGACACAGCGTCTTCGTTCTATGATTCGAGAAGCTGACAAAATCAACAGACTTTCAAATCAATCTTTATCACTTCATCAAGATTTTAGTAAAATAGCTAAAGTAAATCCTGCAAAAAAAACAGAAGAAATTGACAAAGACGCTGTTTATTCAGCAAATGTTCAAGGGGATTTATTTACTTCAAATGAAAATACGTCAATTTTAAAAGATGAAACAAAAATTACTCCTGATGGAACCGCTTATAAAGAAGTTCCGTTGATTCATACAAATGTACTTGATGATATTCCTATTTTTAATAATGAAGAATCATATGTAGAATCAAAACGAAAAATTTCTGAAAAAAAAGTAAAAGAAAAATATTTAGAAGGATTAACTGTTGAACAAATCGCAACTGAGTTAAAATGTTCTGTTGTTGAAGTTCAATTTATCATAGATATGTTTTAATGTTTGCGTTGCAAACATAATATATATTTTGGAGGAGTAAATAAAAAACTGTCAGAGATGTTGCCAGTTTTTTATTTTTTAGTTTGCGTTGCAAACATAATTATAAAGCAGTTTCTCATTACATTACGAAACTGCGTAAAAAATTAATTCCAAAACTGAAGTTTTGTTCATTAATTTTTTTGGAGGAGTAAATAAAAAACTGTCAAAGATGTTGCCAGTTTATTATTTTTTTAGTTTGCGTTGCAAACATAATATATAATGCAGTTTCTCATTACATTACAAAACTGCGTAAAAAATTAATTCCAAAACTGAAGTTTTGTTCATTAATTTTTTTTGGAGGAATATATGAAAATTGTAAAACAAAAATTTGGGATGTTGTCTGATGGCACAAAAGTAAATCTATTTACTGTAAAAAACGATAAAATGTCTTTTTCTTGTACAGATTATGGTTGTACATTAACAAGTATTGTTATTAACAAAGATGATGGAACAAAAACAGATGTTCTTTTGGGATTTTCTACACTTGAAGGTTATTTGAATACAAAATTCTGTTTTGGTTCAATTGTTGGTAGATTTGCAAACAGAATTGGAAAAGCTTCATTTACTTTAAATGATACAAAATATCAATTAGATAAAAACGACGGACCAAATACATTGCACGGTGGTTTTGATGGTTATGATAAAATGATGTGGTCTGCAAAAGAAATCAAAAAGAAAAATTATTGTGGCGTAAAATTTACAAGAATTTCTCCTGATGGAGAACAGGGAATGCCTGGTAACGTAAAATTAGAGGTAACATATTTGCTCGATGATAATAACAATTTAACTTGTTATTACACAGCAACATCTGATAAACCAACTCCAATCAATATTACAAATCATGCCTATTTCAACCTTGCTGGTAAAGGAAGTGTAAAAAATCATACTGTAAAAATGAATTCAGATTATATTTTGGAAGTTGATTCAAAACTTATTCCTACTGGAAAACTTTTACCAGTAAAAGATACTCCTTTTGATTTTACAAAAGAAAAGAAAATCGGTAAGGAAATAAAAGAAGTTGGCGTTGGATACGACCATTGTTATGTAACAGAAATTTATAGTGAAGAAAACAAACAAGCTGCTATTCCACTTGATTCTTCTGATTTAGTTGAATTTGCACAAGTAAAAGATGAATCTTCTGGAATTGAAATGGATGTTTACACAAATCTTGAAGGTTGCCAATTCTACACAGGAAATTACATTAAAGGAATTGTTGGAAAAAATGGCGTAGTTTATCAAAGTCACGATGCGTTCTGTTTGGAAACGCAAGCTTTCCCTGATTCACCAAATAAACCTGACTTTCCAACAAGTATTTTGGAACCAGGTCAAAAATATAAAGCAAAAACTGTTTATTCATTCAGATTTTAGTTTGAATTATAAACAAAGTTTTTCTTGAAAATACAAAAATTTTTGATAAAATTGTTATTATAAATAAGTATAGATTTTATTTTAGGAGTAATTAATGGATGTCCAATTACAGGAATTGATTGATAAAATCAAGAAAGATGGAATTGCAAATGCTGAATCTGAAGCTCAAAAGATTATTGCCGAAGCAGAAAAAAAAGCTCAATCAATAATCGCTGATGCAGAAGAAAAATCGCAAGAAATAATTAAAAATGCAAAAGCTGAAACTTCAAAAATGGAAAAGGCTAGTGAAGAAGCAATTATTCAAGCTGGAAGAAATATGTTGCTTTCTTTTAAAGATTCTTTGTTATCTGAATTAAATGGTTTGGTTCAAACAGAAACAGAAAAAGCAACAACAAAAGATGTTTTGGCAAAACTTATTCCAGAAACTGTAAAAGCATGGAGCAAAAATACACAAGTAGATGAACTTTCTGTTCTTTTAAGTGAAAAAGATTTATCTTCTTTGCAAGCTGCGTTTACAAATGAATTAAAAGCAGAAATTGAAAAAGGCCTTGAAATTAAACCTGATAAAACTTTATCTAGTGGTTTTAGAATTGGTGTAAAAAATGGAGCTGCATATTATGATTTTTCTGCCGAATCTGTTGCAGAATTATTTGCTGCTTATCTAAATCCAAAAGTTGCTGCTTTAATTAAAACTGCTGCAAAAGGAATTTAAGAGTGGGTTCATACTATTATTTGGTTTCACAATTACCAAATGTCTCAACTTCTATGGAAGGTAAATCATCTTTACCATTTACAATAGAAGAATTTAAAGAATTATGTGGACGTTTTTTGACAGAAAAAGAATGTAGAATAATCGATTCACTTTCTTTGATTCCTCCACGTCAAAATGAATCTACTGGTTCTAAATTTTTAGATGTTTGGTATGAAAAAGAACGAAATTTGCGTTTTGCATTGGCTCAAATTCGAGCTCAAAAAATGAAAAAAGATGCTTATATTTTGCCACCGGGAATGACGGCTGATATTCTTCAAGCCGCACGTACTGCAGTGGGAATGGACAGTCCTCTTAGTGCAGAACAATTTCTATATGAATACAGAATCAAACTTTTAGATGATATAAAACCTATTGATAATTTTTCTGTTGATGCAGTTTATGCGTACGGTCTTAAATTGATGTTAGTTGATCGTATCCGAAAGTTTGATGTAGAAAATGGTAAGATATCTTATCGCAAGATTTATGATAATATACTTGGAGAATCAGTATGACAGATACAAAAGCTAAGGTAGTCGGTATTAATGGTAACATGGTTACTATCGAATTTGATGGTAACGTTGCTATGAATGAAGTAGGCTATGTAAATGTTGATGGGAAAAAATTAAAGGGCGAAGTTATCCGTATTCGTGGAAACAAAGCTCAAATGCAGATTTATGAAATGACTCAAGGTATTCAAGGTGGAGACGAAGTTGAATTAACTGGCGACCTTCTTTCTGTAGAATTAGGACCTGGTCTTTTAGGTCAAACATTTGATGGTTTGCAGAATCCTCTTCCTCTTGTTGCCGAAAAAGCAGGTTTCTTCCTTGAACGTGGTGTTTATGTAGATCCTCTTCCTCGTGATGTAAAATGGGAATGGACACCTTGTGTAAAACCTGGTGACAAAATCTTACGTGGAGACGCAATCGGAACAGTTCCAGAAGGTCCTTTTACACACAAGATTTTAGTTCCTTTTGATTTATACGGAATTTATACAGTAAAAGAAGTAACACCTGCTGGTTCATACACAATCACTGAAAAAATGGCTGTTATTACTGACGAAAAAGGTAATGATTATCCACTTACAATGATTTTTAAATGGCCTGTAAAACGTGCTGTTGATTGTTACGCAGAACGTCTTGCGCCTTCAGAACCAATGGTTACAAAAGTAAGACTTATCGATACATTTTTCCCAGTTTCTAAAGGTGGAACTTATTGTATTCCAGGACCTTTTGGAGCTGGAAAAACTGTTTTGCAACATACAACTAGCCGTAACGCAGACGTTGACGTTGTAATTATTGCTGCCTGTGGTGAACGTGCAGGTGAAGTTGTAGAAACAATTAAAGAATTCCCAGAATTAAAAGACCCTCGTACTGGTGAATCGTTGATGAAACGTACAATTATTATTTGTAATACTTCGTCAATGCCTGTTGCCAGCCGTGAAGCTTCTGTATATACATCAGTAACACTTGCTGAATATTACAGACAAATGGGATTACACGTTCTTTTGCTTGCAGATTCAACTTCTCGTTGGGCACAAGCTTTGCGTGAAATGTCTGGTCGTCTTGAAGAAATCCCAGGTGAAGAAGCTTTCCCTGCTTATCTTGAATCTTACATTGCAGCTTTCTATGAAAGAGCTGGTATTGTAAAATTAAGAGATGGAAATACCGGTTCTGTTACAATTGGTGGAACTGTTTCTCCTGCTGGTGGTAACTTTGAAGAACCAGTTACTCAGGCTACTCTAAAAGTTGTTGGTGCATTCCATGGACTTGCACGTGAACGTTCAGATGCTCGTAAATATCCTGCAATTGACCCTGTTGCTTCTTGGTCAAAATATGAATCTGTAATTCGCGAAGATTTGGTTGAATATGCACGTTCTATTTTCAGAGCTGGTGTTGAAGTAAACCAAATGATGAAAGTTATTGGTGAAGAAGGAACTACAACTCAAGATTATATTCTCTTTATGAAAAGTGAATTCCTTGATTCTGTTTACTTCCAACAAAACTCTTTTGATGAAGTTGACGCTGCGGTTGATGTTGAACGTCAAACTTATACTTTCAACAAAGTTGTAAAAATCCTTGCAAGTGAATTTGACCTTGGAAACAAAGATGATGCACGTGCGTTCTTTAATCAACTTAGACAGAAATTTATAGACTGGAACTATTCAGAATGGAATGGCGACAAGTTTAAATCTAACGAAAAAGATATTGATGAACTTTATGCATCTAAAAATGGTAAAGTTTCTTCACAAGTAGCTCAAATGCTTAAGGATGGTGAATAATTATGAACAAAGTTTATAGCAAAATTGAATCCATCACAGGTAGTGTTATTACTGTAAAAGCAGATAATGTTGCTTATGGTGAACTTGCAGAAATTGAAACTCGTTTTGGTAAATCACTAGCTGAAGTAAATAAAATTGATGGTGATATTGTTTCACTTCAAGTTTTTGCAGGTGGACGAGGTGTTTCTACAGGTGACCATATAAAATTCTTGGGACATCAGATGGAAGTAAGTTTTTCTGATGATTTGCTTGGTCGTATTTTTAATGGTTCTGCTGAACCTAGAGATAAAGGCCCAGCTCTTACAGATAGTCTTGTAACAATCGGTGGACCATCTGTAAACCCTTCAAAAAGAATTATGGCACGAAGAATGATTCGTACTGGTATTCCGATGATTGATATGTTTAACACACTTGTTGTTAGCCAAAAACTTCCAATCTTCAGTATTTCAGGTGAACCATATAACCAACTTTTGGCAAGAATTGCTATGCAAGCTGAAGTTGACGTAATTGTTCTTGGTGGAATGGGATTAAAACACGACGACTATTTATATTTTAAGAAAACTTTGGAAGACGGTGGTGCTCTTTCTCGTACAGTAATGTTCATTCATACAGCGGCAGACCCAACTGTAGAATGTCAAAAAATTCCTGACCTTTCACTTGCTGTTGCAGAACAATTTGCTCTTAAAGGAAAAGATGTACTTGTTCTTTTGACTGATATGACAAACTTTGCTGACTCAATGAAAGAAATTGCTATCACTCAAGAACAAGTTCCTTCAAACCGTGGTTATCCTGGAGATTTGTACTCACAATTGGCAAGTCGTTATGAAAAAGCCGTTGACTTTGATAATGCAGGTTCTGTTACAGTTTTGGCTGTTACAACAATGCCTGGTGATGACGTAACTCACCCAGTTCCAGATAACACTGGATATATTACAGAAGGACAGTATTACTTAAAAGGCGGACGTATTGAGCCATTTGGTTCTCTTTCTCGTCTTAAACAAAACGTAAACGGTGATACACGTGATGACCATCGTGCGCTCATGGATGGAATGATTCGTCTTTATGCAAACTATAAAGACACTCTTGAAAAGAAATCTATGGGATTTATGATGAGTAGTTGGGATGATAAACTTCTAAACTATGGTAAAGAATTTGAAAATCAAATGATGGATCTTTCAAAAAATATTCCTCTTGAAGATGCACTTGACTTGGGATGGAAAATCTTAAGTAGTTGTTTTGATCCAGAAGAAACTGGAATTAAGTCTTCTCTTGTAGAGAAATATTGGCCAAAAAACTAGAGTGTAGGAGTATTGTGAATGGCTAAAATTAAGCTGACAAAAAATGAGCTTAAAAATCAGAAAGATGCGCTTAAAATGTACAAGCGTTATCTTCCAACTCTTATGCTCAAAAAACAACAGCTTCAATCAGAAATTCGCACAATAGACGCTAAAGCCAAAGAAGTAAGAAATGCTCGCGCTGCGTTAGTTCAAGAATTTAATGCTTGGATTGCAGTTTTTGGTGAGCAGGAAGCTTTTACTCCAGATATGGTTTCTGTAAAAAATATTAAAAAAGGCTACGGAAATATTGCTGGTGTAACAATTCCAATTTATGAAGGCGCAGATTTTTCTAGAGGTGATTATGATTTGTACGAAACACCTTTATGGATAGATATGGCTGCTGATAGAATGGAAAAAGCTCTTTCTTTAGATTTGGAGGCAGAAGTTTTAGATGAACAAGTTCGTTTGCTTTCTCAAGAATTAAGAACAACAACTCAAAGGGTTAATCTTTTTGAAAAAGTAAAAATTCCTGAAACAAAAGCAAATATCAAAAAAATTACTGTTTATCTAGGCGATGAACAAGTTGCAGCGGTTGTGCGTAGTAAAATTTCTAAAAAGAAGCTTCAATCTGCTACTGAAGAAAAAATGGAGGCTGCAAAATGATTTTACCTATGAAAAAAGTCTCTATTGTTCTTCTAAATAAAGAACGAGAACAGGCTCTTGTAAACTTAAGAAAATTGGGATTAGTTCATTTGGAACGTTTGGAAGGAAATAGTGAAAAACTTTCTGCGTTTAAAGAATATTCTTCTAATTTGATTGTTGCAGAATCTGTTTTAGGAGAAATAAAACTTCCAAAAAAACAGAAAAAAAATTGCGCCGAACTTTCTTACCAAAAAGCAATTGAACTTTCTTCTGAAATTGTAAAAAAATCAGATAAGAAAAAACAACTTTTGGAAGAAATTTCTGCAAATGTTTCTGAACTAGAACGTTTTTATGCGTGGGGAAGTGTAAGTTTGGAAGATTTGTCTTTCTTGAGCGAAAAAGGAATCAACATAAAATTGTTTGAAGTTCCTGTAGAAAAATATGCTCAAATTGATGAAGCTTTGGACACAATTCTAGTAAATAACGACAAAAAAACTGCAAGATTCATTTTGTTGAATGCGCAAAAAGAACGTCCGGAAAATCTTTTACCAGAAGCTTTTGAAGTTCCGTTACCAAGATGTTCAACAACAGAATTGGAATTGCAAATAAAAGAAAATGAATCTTCAATAGAACAAATTGATAATTTCTTTTTAGAAAACGTTTGTTTTATTAATTCGATTCGAAAAGCAAAGAAAATTCTTGAAGCTGATATTGAATTTGAAAATGTCAATGCTGGTATGAACAGAGAAAATCTTGGCAATGAAAACGATTTGGCTTGGATTTCTGGTTATGTTCCTACTGAAAACTTGCAGGAATTAAAAGATGCTTGTAAAGAATATTGTTGGGCTTTGTCTTTTGTTGATCCAGAAGATGATGATATTGAAGTTCCTACAAAATTAAAGAATAACAAATTTGTAAGTTTGATTTATCCTCTTACAGATTTCTTGGGAACAGTTCCTGGTTATCATGAATATGATATTTCCGGATGGTTCTTGTTCTTCTTTACAATTTTCTTTGGAATGATTTTTGGTGATGGCGGATACGGATTATTGGTAACGATTGTTGCTTTAATAATGATGTTGAAAGCCAAAATGAAAGGCGGAAAAATTTCTCCTTTGCTAGGACTTGTTACTTTAGTTGGTTTTGCAACTGTTGTTTGGGGTGCTGTAACTTGTACTTGGTTTGGATTTACGCCAGAACAACTTCCACAGTGGGTAAAAAATCTTTCTATTCCAGTAATTTCTAATGTGTACGCAGATGCAATTTGGCAATTACCATGGACAAAAGAAGGAGTTGGACTTACAACTGCTCAAAATATGCAGATTTTCTGTTTTGCACTTGCTTTATTCCAATTATCTGTTGCACACATAAAAGGAATAAAATCAAACCTTGGTTCGCTAAAAGTTCTTGGTGAAGTAGGGGCGTTAATGCAATTGTGGGGATTATTCTACGTTGTATTAATGATGGTTGTAAACGGCGAAGTTTTTGCATTGAATGCTATAATGATTAATGGAACAATTCCAATCGGAATTATTTTTGTTGCTTTAGTTCTTGTGGGATTTATTTTGAGCTTTGTTTTTTCAAACTACGAAGGAAGTGTTGGCCAATCAGTTTTGGAAAGTTGTAAAAATATTATTTCGGTTCTTTTGGGCGTTGTAAACGTATTCTCGGATATTGTTTCTTACATTCGTCTTTGGGCCGTTGGATTAGCAGGCGCTGCAATTTCTAGTACGGTAAATGAAATGGCAGGACCTTTACTTGGTCACGCAATTTTATTTATTGCTGCAATTGCATTATTAGTATTTGGGCATGGTCTAAATATGATTTTGAACTTGCTTTCTGTTATTGTACATGGAGTTCGTCTTAATACACTTGAATTCTCAAGTCACTTGGGAATGAGTTGGTCGGGCTTTAAATATAATCCATTCCGTGAGAGTGGAAAATAAAAATTTGATTTTGTAATTAATTTATAGGAGATTTATTATGGATTTTGGAATGCTTGGTGCTGCTGTTGTTATGGGAATTGCTGCTTTAGGTTCTGCTATCGGAATTGGAATTGCTGGACAAGGTGCTATTGGGGCTTGGAAACGTTGTTATATCAACAATAAACCTGCTCCTTTCATTCTTACAGTTTTTGCAGGTGCTCCTCTTACACAGACAATTTACGGTTTCTTGTTGATGCAACAAATGGTTAATTCTACAAAAGACGCTGGGTTCTTATTAGGATTAGGAATTGCTTCTGGTTTGGCAATGGCATTCTCCGCTATCGCACAAGGAAAAGCTGGTGCTGCAGGTTCTGATGCATTGGGAGAAACAGGAAAAGGTTTTGCTCAATATATCATGGTTGTAGGTCTTTGTGAAACTGTTGCTTTGTTCGCAATGGTATTCAGTATGATTGTTTGCTAAATTAGTATAGATTTGTAAAATAAAAAAGACTATCTAAGAAAAACTTCCGTTTTGACTTAGATAGTCTTTTTTTATTTAGGGTTTAATACAAACCCATATATTTAGGGGTTAATACAACCCCTAAAAACGGACGAGTCAAGGCCTTGAGCAAAGCGTGCCTTGACCGTACGTATTTTAGTAATTTATTTTATTAATATTTTGCGTCTGCAAAACCTACCCATCCTTCTGTTTCAATTAGATTTTTTTCAAATTCACCTAACCTAAATGGATAACTTTTAGAAAGAGAACCTGCAATTAATTTTATTTTGTAAGTTCCATCGTCGTTGATTATAATTTTACAATCTGTATCTTTATTTGCAAATGTACGGAAAATTTCTTCTATAGATTTTTTATCAAGTTCAATTGCTAAAAGTCCACAGTTATACATGTTTTGTCTAAAAATGCGGGCAAAATTTGATGCAATTACAACATAAATACCGTTTACTTCCAAAGCCCAAGGAGCGTGTTCTCTAGATGAACCACAGCCAAAATTTTCTCTAGTAATAATTACTTTTTTTCCTGGAATATCTGTTGTTGGATTAAAACCTTGAATTTTTAAATCTTCAAGTAAATAAGGTTTTAAATCATGTTTTGAATTTTCAGTTAGATATTTTGCAGGAATAATTTCGTCTGTATTAATATCTGATCTATCTAAAAAAAGAACAGGTCCACCAAATTGTTTCATTTTTTTATTTCTCCTAATTTTAATAATTCACTTACTATAAGTATAACACAGAATTTAATAATTGTGAAAATTTATTCAATAAATAATTCTGAATTAGTTATATATCCCATTATCGAAGAGGCAGCAGCTGTTGCTGGGCTCATAAGATGAATCATTCCGCCTTTTCCCATTCGACCGTTGAAATTTCTGTTTGTTGTAGAGGCACAAACTTCACCTTCTGCCAAAACTCCGTTACTCATTCCTAAACAGGCGCCGCAAGTTGGATTTGTTACACAAAAACCAGCATCAATAAAAATATCGATTAATCCTTCTTGTAATGCAATTTTATATGTTTGAACAGTTGCAGGACTTACAATTCCTCTTACATTTGGAGCAATTGTTTTTCCTTTTAAAATTTGTGCAGCGATTCTTAAATCTGAAATTCTTCCATTTGTACAAGAACCGATGTAAACTTGATTGATAGAAGTTCCTTCCATTTCTTTTACGGTTTTAACTTGGTCTGGTTTATACCCAAACGTACAAAGAGGAGTTAGAGTGGATAAATCAAAATAAAGTTCTTTTTCGTAAATTGCGTCTTTATCGCTCGAAAATTTGCTGTATTCAGTTAATGCATCTTGTTTTGTTGCAAAATCATTTTTAATAAATGGCCACAAATATTCAACAGTGTTCATATCTGGGTTACAAATTCCACTTGTTGCACCAGCTTCTACAACCATATTACAAAGAGTCATTCGTTCTTCCATATTCATGGCTGAAATTATAGGACCAGTAAATTCGATTACGCAATCAGTTGCTCCGTTTACACCAAGCTGAGCAATTAAAAATAAAATTACATCTTTTGCAAAAACACCTTTTTTAAGTTTTCCGTCTAATGTTATTTTTATAGATTTTGGTTCTCTAAAAGCACAGACACCTTTTAAAATTCCAACTTCTAAATCTGTAGTTCCAACTCCCGCAGCAAAAGTTCCAAACGCTCCGTAAGTACAAGTGTGGCTGTCTCCCATGATGATTGTCTGACCTGGGCGAACAAATCCTTTTTCTGGAAAAAGTGCGTGACATACACCATTTTTCCCAATGTCAAAAAAATCTTTAATATTATTTCTTGTAGCCCAATCTCTTAAAATTTTTCCCTGAGTTGCGGTTTTGCTGTCTTTTGCTGGCGTAACATGGTCAATTACAGCTTTTATTTTTGTAGAATCAAAAACTTTATCTTTATTTCGCAAAACTAAATCGTTGATTGCAATTGGAGTTGTAATTTCATGACAAAAAACATTATCTAAAGAAATAACGAACGTATTTTCAAAAGGTTTATCGATGATGTGTGAGTCAAATATTTTTTGAGCGATTGTTCTTCCCATTTATTCCTCTATATTAAATAACATTAAAGTACTTTAATTATATTTAAGAAAAATGTTGCTGTCAAATAAAACAAAAAGATAGAGTAAATCCCCTATAATTTATTAATGAATCTTGTCTAATTTCTAAACTGTTTTTTTCATATTTATCGATATAAGATTACAATTAACCAATGATTATTTGGATAAGGAATAAAAATTGGTAATAGGTGTTATTGGATTGAAAGCTGCCTAATAGAGAAGGACTATTAGGTGGCTAAAATCCTTTTTGGATGTAAAAATCCGCAAAAAACTTAAGGAAGAGGCAAAAAATGAAAAAAGGTGTTGTTTCAAAAATTGTTTGTTCAAGTTTGGCATTAATTCTTTTATCAAGTTCAGTGTATGCTGCACCAAAAAAATCAAAAAAGAATAGTGACATTTACAAAAAACTAGAAAAACAGAAAAATCCTGCCACAAAAAAAGTTTGGAACTTTAAAGGTATGGATATTGTTGTTGGTGATTATTGGTCTGATCCAGATCGTCCTCCTGTGAGTCAAAAACAAGAAGATGAATTTGCTTTTAAAGCATGGGTTCAAGATACATATAATTTTACAATGGTTGCAAAAAATGTTGGTGGATGGGGAAGTCATCCTCAAACTGTAGCAAACTTTTGTACAACAGGTGGAGATGAAAACTATATTTTCTCTTGTGACGGTCGTTCTGTAGGGCCTGGAATTAGAGCAAGTTTATTCTATGAATTATCATCAATTGAAAGTGTTGATTGGGATAATCCAAAATGGGACGATGCAACAAAATTGCGTCTTGGAAGAAATGGAAAATTCTACGGAATGAGACCTTATGACCCTGAACCAAGAAACGGAATTATTTTTAATAAACGTCTTTTGCAAGAAGCAGGAATTAATCCAGAATCTATTTATGATATGCAAGCAAATGGAACTTGGACATGGGAAACATTTGAAGAAGTTTGTAAAAAATGTACTCGTGATTATGATAACGATGGATTAAATGATGTTTACGCTATGGCAAGTCTTTCTACAGAATTTTGTTATCAAGCATTGGATTCGAATGGAGCATGTTTAATTGGACGTGATGAAAATGGAAAATATTTTAATGCAGCAGGTTCAGAAGAAGCAATGGAAGCTTGGCATTGGATTCGTCATATGGTTGATAATTATGAACTTCCTTTCCCTGAAAACGCAAACTGGGATTATATGCACACAGCTTTTGCTAATGGAGAAGTTGCATTTACTTGTGATGCAGAATATACAATGCAGCAAGGTGGTCGCTTCCACGATATGAAAGACGATTTTGGTTTTGTATGTTTCCCTCTTGGTCCAAAAAGCGACGGAAAATATAGAACTTTGCACGATGATCAAATGTACATAATTCCAGGTTGTTATGATAAAGAACGTGCAGAAAAAATTGCAAAAGCATTTGACCTTTGGACAGATCCAATTCCGGGTTATGATAATGAAGATGCTTGGAAAGAAGATTTTTATCCAATGTTTAGAGATTCACGTGCTGTAGATGAAACTTTAGTATTTATGAAAGAAAATACAAATCCTCGTTACGATACTTTAATTGCAGGATTTAGTTCTGGTTCGTTTATCTTTAATTTCTGGGGTGGCTGGGCAACTCCACAAGAACAATATGAAGCTACAAAAAATGAATGGCAAGGTGTAATCAACGACGCAAATAGATAAAAAAAGATTTTTTTTGGGGGATTCCACTATTTCATAAACCTCCTCGGTGGAATCTCCTTTTTTTTTCTCAAATTTAATAAATCGTGTTATAATTTAGATATGAGTACACATATTAATGCAAAAGAGGGCGATATCGCTTCTT
>SUWN01000001.1:92404-108396 GCA_015061465.1 Treponema bryantii
GGGGGATTCCACTATTTCATAAACCTCCTCGGTGGAATCTCCTTTTTTTTTCTCAAATTTAATAAATCGTGTTATAATTTAGATATGAGTACACATATTAATGCAAAAGAGGGCGATATCGCTTCTTCGGTTTTATTGCCTGGCGATCCACTTAGAGCAAAGTTTATTGCGGAAAATTTTTTGGAAAATGCTGTTTGTTATAATCAAGTTAGAGGAATGCTTGGTTATACTGGTTATTACAAAGGAAAAAGGGTTTCTGTTCAAGGAACTGGAATGGGGCAACCTTCCCTTGCAATTTATGTTCAGGAACTTTTTCAGTTTTATAATGTTCAAAATGCAATTCGTGTAGGAACTTGTGGTGGTGTAAATAAAGATTTGAGTTTAGGAAAAGTTATTCTTGCAAATGGCGCTTGTTCTGATTCATCTTTACAAACACAACGATTTGGTTCTCTTCATTATGCGCCAGTTGCAGATTTTGGACTTTTGGATTCTGCTTATCATAAAGCAAAGGAATTAGGCATTGACGTTGTTGTAGGGCAGTGCGCGTCTTCAGATAGATTTTATGATGAAAATGAATATTGGAAACTTTGGGCAAAATATGGTGTTGTCGGAATAGAAATGGAAGCTGCAGAATTATACACACTTGCAGCCCAATTTAAAAGAAAAGCGCTTGCAATTCTTACTGTTAGCGATAACATTGCAACTGGTGAAGCAACTACCGCAGAAGAAAGACAAACTACTTTTACAAATATGATGAAGTTAGCGTTAGAAACTCTTTTATAAATCTATTGCTAGATTTAATTCTTTTAGAGTTTCTAAGAATTTTTCTTTATCTGCTTTGTTGTTGTTTTTTACAACGATAATTTCTTTATTGAATTTTTGATATTCTTTAAGCAGATTCTTTTGGGCTTTAAATCTCAAAAGAATCTGTTTGTAACTTAAACCATCTCGTTTTTTTGCTCTAAATAATCGTGTAAAAAATCCTGAATTTACGTAAATAATAAAATCACACATATTCAAAATTTCTGGAAATTTGTAAAGCAATGTTGCATTTAGGATGATGTTTGGTTGAATTCCATCTTTTATAATGGAACGCATTGTCATTTTTATATCTGGATAAATGATATTTTCTTGTTTTTGTAAAAGAGAAGGGGCAGAAAATAAGAGTTTGCCAAGTTCTTTTCTGTTTATATAACCATCTTCGTTTAGTAAATTGATATTTTTTTCTTTTGCGTATGAAGAAAAAGTTGCTAAAATTTCTTCTTTGCAATTGTCAATGGCAAAATGAGCAAGTACGTCAGCGTCAATGTGAAGCCAGCCGCATTTTTCAAGCATTAATGATAATTCATTTTTTCCTGCTGCCATTGGCCCAGTAATACAAATTAGGTTTCCCATTAATGAAATTCCCCCCAATTTTTTCCATATTCAATAGAAACTTTTAGCGGTACTAAAAGTTCAACAACATTTTCCATTCTATTTTTAATTATTTCTATTGTTTTGTCTATAACAGATTGGTCGTTTGGACATTCAAAAATCAATTCATCATGAACTTGGAGCAACAGCTTCGCGTTGCTATTTTCTTCTTTAAGCGCTTGGTCAATATCAATCATTGCTTGTTTTACAATATCAGCTGCACTTCCTTGAACTGGTGTATTTATTGCCATTCGTTCTGCGCCAGATTTTTCCAATTTGTTTCGACTATTTATTGATAAAATCTGTCTTTTTCGCCCCATCAAAGTTGTTACATAACCTGTTTGTTCCGCATTTTTGATTGTCTGGTCCATAAAATTTCTGATAGAACTGTATTTTTCAAAATATGTTTGAATAAAATTTGTTGCTTCTGTTCTAGAAATTCCTAAATCTTTTGCAAGGCGGAACGCGCTCATTCCATAAATTACACCAAAATTGATTGTTTTTGCAGTTCTTCGCATTTGAGGTGTAACTTGTTCTTCTGACACGCCAAAAATCAAACTTGCAGTTGCTTTATGAATATCAACTCCGTTTTTAAATGCGTTTGTCATATTTTGGTCTTGAGATAAATGTGCCAAAACTACAAGTTCAATTTGCGAATAATCGGCAGAAATTAAAACTGTGTCTTTTGTAGAAGTGAAAGCAGAACGGATTTTTCTTCCAGCGTCATTTCTTACTGGAATATTTTGAAGATTTGGCTCTCTACAAGAAAGTCGCCCTGTTGCAGTTCCTGTTTGTATAAAATCGGTGTGAATTCTTCCGTTCTTATCAGCAAGTTTAGGCAATGCTTCTACGTAAGTAGATAAAAGTTTAGCAAGTTCTCTATATTCTAAAATCTTTTTTGGAACTGGGTCAATTTCTGCAAGTTCTTCCAAAACCGATGTGTCTGTTGAATAACCAAGTTTTGTTTTTTTTCCGTGAGGTAATCCTCTTTCTGTAAAAAGAACTTCTTGCAATTGTTTTGTAGAAGCAATGTTGAATTCGTGACCAACAAGTTCAAAGATTTCTTTTTCTGCATTTTGAATTTTTTGAGTTAATTCAACGCTGTAATTTTTTAAATTTTCGCTATCAAGATGGATTCCGTTTAATTCCATTCTTGCTAAAATTGGAAGCAACTTCATTTCTAGATTGATGAATAAATCGTACAAACCTTGTTTTTCTAATTCAGGTTGTAAAATTTGCCACAAGCTGAACGTAAAATCTGCGTCTTCTGCGGCATATTTTGTTGCAACATCAATAGGAACTGAATCAAATGTTTGTCCTTTTGGAACAATTTCATCAAAATCAGTACCGACTAATCCTAATTTTTTTTCTGCTAATTTTTCTAGTGAGTATGAATTTCTACCGAGCGAATCAGGACTTAAAAGCCACGCTGCAATCATTGTGTCTACAATTTTACATTGAGGTTTGTCAGACTTAAAATCAAATCCATTTGTAACAAGAATTTTATAATCAAATTTTGCGTTATGAAAAATAACTGTAATTTCAGGATTATTTAAAAGTTTTTGTAATTGAGTAAACGCATCTTGTTTTTCCATAAAATCAGAAAATAAAAGCGAATCTTGTGTTTCAAGAGGAACGTAAATTCCTTCTCCTGCTTTATTTGACAAACTAAATCCAATTATTTTTGCTTTGCAAGTATCAAGTCCGTCAGTTTCTGAGTCATAAGCGACGATTTTATTTGTATCAATTACATTTTGAATAAAATTACTTAATTCTTGAATTGAAGTGATTGTTTTGTAATTTCCTTCGTTCTTTTTTAGAGAAATTAATTCTTCTTGTGTAGACGGAGTTTCAGGTTCTTCAAAAAGATTTTGCTCGTCTTTTTTTGTTTTGGTTGATGAAGAACTTCCTTTTGCCAATTCATAAAATGATTTTGAAACTGCTGGGAATTCATTTTGTGATAAAGTTTTTGCCAAATCTTCGTATGCAAAACAACAACCGTTTCCTTGTTTTAAAAATTCTTCGTAATCAAAATCAAGTGGGGCAGTGTCGCACAAAGTAATTAATGCTTTGGATAATTGAGTTTTTTCTTTCCCGTCGCGAAGTTTTTGACCGAGTGCGCCTTTTATTTCATCAGCGTGTGAAAAAATTCCATCTAAATCATTATATTCCTGCAAAAGTTTTAAACCAGTTTTAATTCCAATTCCTGGACAGCCTGGAACGTTGTCAGCCGAATCTCCCATGAGCGAAAGTAAATCTAACAATCGTTTTGGTTCAACGCCCCATTCTGCTTTTACACCGTTTTCTGCAATCACTTCCCATCCGGCTCCAGTGTTATCTTTTGAAGGTTTTAGAATCTGTGTATTTTCATCAACTAATTGCATTAAATCTTTATCTGCAGAAAGAATTCTACACGGATGACCTTGGTCGTTACATTTTTTTACAAAAGTTGCAATTAAATCATCTGCTTCGTATCCATCTAAACGAATTGTTGGAACTTTTAGAACTTTTAAAAATTCTTCTATTACATCAATTTGTGCAAATAAATCTTCTGGAGTTTTATCGCGAGTTGCTTTGTATTCCGTGTACATCTTATGTCTGAAAGTTGGAGTTTTGGAATCTAAAGCTGCAATTAAATAATTTGGTTTATAATGTTTGAATATTTGTGCAAGACTTTTAAAAAATCCAAATGTTGCAGAAACGTTTTGTCCTTTGGAATTTATCATTGGTCTGGAAATAAATGCATAATAACATCTATAAATTAATCCGTAAGAATCTAAAATGTATACCGTTTTGTTATCAAAATCCATTTTTTCCTCAATTTATAAATAGTTTTATATTGTCGTATAAATTTGAATAAAAAATCATTTTCTTTGCAATAGTAATATTATAATCACAAATTTGTAATTTTTCTAACTCTAAATTCAATTTTTTTTGCGATGGTTCACACAAATTTATTAATTCATTTATTTGTAAAGAAATCATTTTGTTTTGTAAAGTTTGTATTTGTTCTAAAACTAAATTTTCATTTTTGCAAGAAAGATTTTCTTCACAAATTTTTATGATTGATTTACAAATTTGTAAGGATTGATTGATTTTTGTTTCAAATTCGATTTTTATTAATTCAAGTTGTTTTTTTGAAATAAGATTTTTGTGAGTAGTATTTAAAAAATCATTTTTTAAGTTTTGAATTTCTGGTTTTTGTAAAAAATCATCAAGTGAATAAAATTCAATTCCCGGAATTTTCATGCTTTGTGAACAAAGGGAATATGTTTTTGTTTGATTATTTGCTGCAATTTTACTTTCAAACCACCATGCAAACATTTCCATTCTTGAATCAGTGATTACTTGTTCATTTTTATAATTCAACGCTTTTTTTGTATTTGCGCTAAAAAGAATATTTGAAGTGTGATTTTCTACAGATTTTGTTTTTGTAGAAGTTGTATGAAAACTTTGTTCGGCGCTACTTCCTTTTATGTGAGTTTGATTTTTTGGAAAAGATAAATCTAATCCCAAAGTAAAAATCTGTTTTGCTCCACAAAAAAGCGCAAAGTTCCAAGCAGAAGACGCAACAGAACCTCCAGCTCCCAAATTTCCAAATTCGTGTGTGTGTTGTTGAACAAATTGCCCGATTGGGAATAAAGAAGAACACAGCATAATTTTTTTGCAATTAAATCTAAACACAGCTGGATAAACTGAAATTTCTGTAATTAAAATGCTTTGAGGAGCTGCAAGAGAAGCAATGTGTTTATATGCCCAATATTGTGGGTCGCTCAAAATTATAAAATCAGGTTGGATGTTTTCTTTTAAAAATGCAAATAAAGCTGTTTCTACACAAACGATAATCGCGCGTTTTTTTATTTCCTGTAAATAAGGAAGTGCTTGTTCTAAAGATGGCCCGGCTGCAACTATACAAAACGGAAGATTTGGAGAAGCTTTGTTTTGAAAATTACAAATTGTTTGAAGTTCACTTTGTTTATAAAAATTTTTCTGGCTATTTTTTATCCAACGTTTTGCAAATTTTTGGTAAGTTGCAGCGTTTATTTCGTTTTTAGATTTGTTTCTTTGAATAATTGTATTTATTACATCAAAATAATTTTGTGCGTGCTGGGTAAACGCTTTTGAATTAAAAAAGAAAGAGTTATTTATTCCGTTGTTTGCAATATTGATTTGATTCTGATTTTCTAACAAAGGCAAAATATTTTCTGTAGGACATTCGATAGCAATAATAAGGTTCGGGATTTTAAAAACATTTGTCCAATCTAAAAAAACTAAGCTTGCAAAAAAATACAAAGGTTCTGGCTCGATGATAATAAGTTTTTTGTTTTGATATAAAGACGCCCATTCTACAACTTGATAGCCCAATCCAATTCCCAAAAATACTGTTGTTTGTTTTTCTTTTATATTTGCGTTGTTTACAGAATTAAACGCTTCTCTTTGAGGATTGTATGAAGAATGAAGAGTTAAATTATTTTGTGTAGAAATTACAGCTCCGTTTTTTGCAAGACTAAAATTCCAAAAGTTGAACATATTTGTAAAAGGTTCAAAATCTTGAAGGGATTTTTTTTGCTTATCCAAAAGTGTGATTTGCTCTATGATTTGTTTATAAATTTGTGAAAGTTGCGGAAATCTTTTTGTAAAGGATTCAACGTTTTTATTCCAGATTGAGTTCAATTACCATATTCTCCGTAACTGGGGTTCCTGGAATTGGATTTTGACTTGTAACCCAACCACTTCCATTTATTTTTACATTAACTTTTTGTTGGCTTAATAACGGTAAAAGTTCTTTTTTAGAATAACCATAAAAATCAGGAACTACATTGTCAATTTTTACAGAACGAGCTGGTGCAATATTAATAATTCCGTCGTGTTCTATAGAATCAGCGCCTTCACGACTCATTCCCATGTAATCAATAATTGTGTTAGCAGCTTCTGCAATTACAGGCGCAACAATTCGTCCTGCGTAAGTTTCACCTTTTGCTTTTGAAATTACGATATACAAGACAATTTGAGGTTTGTTTGTAGGAAAAATTGCCATACAGTTAGAAATAAAGTCCGTATCGCTATATCCACCTTTTACAGGATCTGCCATTTGCGCTGTACCTGTTTTTACACCAATTTGTACGTCACCAATATTTGCACGAGAACCAGTTCCTGTAGATGCGGTTGTTTCCATACAACTAAGAACATAATCGGCAGATGCTTTACTTAAAACTCTGTCTTTTTGTTCAGGAACGTGTTCATAATATATAGAATTATCTTTGTTTGTGATTTTTTTTATAACTGATAATTTTACAGGAACTCCATCGTTTGCAATTGCAGTTGCTGCTTGAACCATTTGTAGCGCAGTTACAGTTAATTCTTGACCAATTGCAATTGTTTGTTTGGAACGTGCAGACCAAGATTTGCTAGAAGGATTTTTTAATAAACCGGGATTTTCTCCAGAAAGTTCAATTCCTGTTTTTGAACCAAACCCGAATAATTTTAATCTATTTATAAATTCAGTATCGCTTACTTTATCGCTTATTTGCCCCAAAACATCGTTACAAGAATATTTTAATGCTTCTCGCGGAGTAATCCAACCGTGTCTATCAAGACATTTAATTCTAATTGTTTCGCCACTTGAAAGTTTTCGTTCATAAGACCCGTCACATAAGAAAGTATCGTTTGGTGAAATGCCTCGTTCGTCGTGAACTAATCCTACTGTAAAAATTTTAAAAACTGAGCCCGGTTCATACGCGTAAACAACAGGTTTATTCATTCTTGCATCTAAAGGGGCAGTTCCGTATTCATTTAGATTTGCAGAAGGTAAACTGATTAATGATAATAATTCACCAGTTCTACAATCTGCGGCCACAAGCATTATACTTTCGGCTTGAGTATCGTTTTTTGCTTTTAATGCAATTTGTTCAAGTTTGTACTGAAGATTTGCATCAATTGTTAAATAAACGTTTTTTCCTTGTTCAGGAACTTCTTTTGTATAATCAATTGGAGGAGATAAAATATCTTGTTGTGAAAATTCAATTCCCTCTAATCCTTTTCCGTCTGCTCCGTAAAAACCAATTAATTGGCTTGCAAGAGAATTATTTGGATAAGTACGCCCAACTTCTTTTTCGTACGAAACAAATGAATATGATTTAGAAGTTGTTACATCGTGAGTTTCGCGGTACATTTCTTGCGGAACACGTTTTTTTAAGTAAACAAATTCGTCTCTTCTGCTGTCAATAATTGACGCTATTTCATCCTCTGACATTTCTAACGCAATACTCATATCGTGAATAAAATCTTGTTTAAAGCTTGCGTCTTTTTCTGCTCTTAAACGAATATCTTTTGTGTTTAATCCGATTCTGTAATAGTTTGTTTGAATTGCAAGAGGCTGACCTGCTCTGTCTACAATAGAACCGCGTTCAATTACTGGTGGATTTTTTTTAAGAGGTTCAACTGGTTTAATAGCAAGTTTTAAGTATGAAAAAAGGACAAATAAAGTAATAAAACCTATAATACCGAGAAATGTAATAGTTGTCTTTTTTCTAAAAAAACTAGTCATTAATTAATTCCAATAATTTTACCAGTGATATTTTTTGTAGAAACAAATCCATAATCTCTTGAATCAATAGAACTATTATAATTGTCCCCTAGAACAAAAACAAATCCGTCAGGAACTTGTTCATATTTACTAAGATTGATGTATTGTTCTTTTGTTAATGGAATCTTATTCCCACCCAAAATAAGATTATACCCCGAATCTAATAAAAATTCTAGTTGTTCGTTAGGAAGAAGAACACATCGCTTTACAACTATTTTGTTATCATGTAAGAAAATAACAATGTCATTTTTTTTTGGAGTAGACCATTGTACAAAAAATTTGGAAGAAAAAGGAACTGCAATTCCGTAAGCTAATTTATTTACAAAAACAGTGTTTTTATCTTGAATGGAAGGCAACATTGATTGTCCGTTAATTGTCAAAATATCCAAAACAAACAATTTTACAAAAATTCCTAAGAGTAATCCTATGATTAAAAAAATTAATATGTTGTCTTTTTTTCTTTCTTTCATCTTTTTTTAATTCTAAACTACTAATAATTTTATGTCGATACAAAAGATATGGAAATAATCAATTGTATTCAAGCACAGCCACGACAAAAAGCACGGGCAAATTTTTTAATTACTACAAAAAAAAATAACAATAGAAATCGTTCTTCTTTAAGATATGAAACAAAAAGTTCATACGTTGTTACAAAAACAAAAAAACAAATTTCTCTAAAACAGATTTTTACTTCAATTGGACAAACTGTAACTGAGTTTGAATATTTCTTTTATGATAACGCAAAAAAATTATTGATTATTTTAGGAATCTTTTTATTGATTATAGCAACTTGTGTTGGAGGAATTGTTTTTGCAAGATATTCTATAAATCACACAGGGCCGCTTGAACTAAATAATAGTAAACTTGCCGATGTTGAATCTTTGGATAAAATCATGTCGCATTTTGCTACAGATATTACTTTGTCTTATGATTCAAACGGAAACTTAATTGACACAAATTCTACACAAAATACTTCTCCTGTAAATATTGCAGATGCAATTTCTTATCAGACTTATACTGTTAAATCCGGGGATACAATCAGTGGAATTTGTGTGAAATTTGGTTTGAAAAATATTTCTACAGTTATTGCTGTAAATAATATTTCTAACGTACGCCAGCTTTATGCGGGGCAAAAATTGACAATTCCATCTGCCGACGGAACTTTCCACGTTGTAAAAAAAGGTGAAAATCTTTCAACTTTGGTAGAAAAATATAAAATCTCTTTAGAAACATTGCTTGATGTAAACGAATTATCAAGTGATGAATTGAGTGTTGGACAAAAGATTTTTATACCGGGTGCAACTTTGGATGCAAAAACATTACGCCAAGCAATGGGAGAAACTTTCAAAATCCCAATTACTGCAAAATTCCGTTGGACATCACCTTACGGGGCAAGAATTGACCCAATAAAAGGAACTAAATCATATCACAAAGGAACTGATATGGCTTGTCCAACAGGAACTCCAGTTTATGCTTCTTTGTATGGAAGAGTTTCGTTTACAGGTGTTTCAAATATTTATGGAAATTACGTGATTATAAGTCATGATAATGGTTATCAGACTTTGTATGCGCATTTATCAAAAATCTTAACTAAAAAAGGACAATGGGTAGAGCAGGGCTCAAAAATTGGTCTTGTTGGAAATACAGGATATTCTACGGGGCCACATTTGCATTTTTCTGTATATAAAAACGGAAAATCTATAAATCCAATGTCTGTATTAAAATAAAATGTGAGGAAAATATGTTTCCAGTTTCTGTTTGTAAAGGTTGCGGTAGAACAATAGAAAGCAAGTTTGTTTATTGTCCTTGGTGTGGACAATCAAAAGTTTCTTACGAAAATCAAGATTCTATGGAAATTCTATTTGACAAATTAGAAGAAATGCAAAAAGATACTCATAGAAAAAGAATAATAAAATTGGAACAGGAATTGGCTATTTTAGAAAAAGATTTATCCATTTTAGTTTTAAGCGCGGAGATGCATAAATGAAAAAAATCAATTTGATTATCTTTCTTTTATTGGGAACTTCTTCTTTATTTGCAAAAATTTCTTTTGGAAGTTCAGATTTAAATCAAAATGATGAATTATTATTTACTATATCGCAAAATAACGCAGGTTCAAAAAATTACAATTCACTTTTTTATACAAAATTAACTGATGGTGAAAGTTCAGCAAATCCTGATATTTTGACTTGTTATCCAGAACAAATGGAATTATTAAATAATGGAACTGTTTTACAAATTCGTAACAGATATGGAATTGCAAAATATTTTATTAATTCTGGAAAATTAAACTGGCTTGAAAAAGAAAATGATATTCCACAAAAAGCATTACCAATTTCTAAATATTCAGTTAGTCCAGATGGAAAATGGATTTGTAAAATAGAAAAAAATACAATCACAACAGGAAAATTAATTTTACAAAACACTCAAACTGAAAAAACAAAAATTTTGTGTGATTCAGTTGCGCAAGTGAATGAAGAATTACCTGTAAAATGGGCGCATGACAGTTCATTTTTTTTATATGAAAAAGACGAAAATATTTATTTTTGTAATCCAGAAGCATTACTTACAAATGTAGAAGTAGATGAAAGTTTTAGAAAAATAGGTAGAGGCTCAATAAACAGTGTAAATTGGATAAGTGATAATTCATTAATTTATATTGATGATTATTTAGTTTATCAAATTTCTTCTAAGGAACTTTACATTACAGCTTTATATTCAGGAATTATTGGAAGAGGAAGAGCGATTGGTCGTTTACCATTCCAGTTTAATTCAAAAGTCGACAAATTTAGTGTGAATGAAAGCGCAAATTCTTTTGTTTTTGTTCAAAATAATAAACTTTTTTCATATTTAAAGGTTCAGTCCTTTTCTTGCGATTATATGGACGTTATTTATTCCAAACCATATAACGATTCATCAGCTTCTTTGATTGATACATTTGTTTTTTGGGATAAAGATGATAATCCTATTTTGTGGTTAGAAAAACTTCCTTACGATGATGTAAAAGAAAAAGGTTCTGTTTATAAATTAGGCGAAAAATCGGTTCAAGTTCTTGAAATTGAAGATTCAGGAAGACCGTTTATTTCCCCAGATGGAACAAATGTTGCCTTTTTTGCAGGGACTTCAATTTATGTTTATAACATCAATACTTGGCAACGTTTGGCAGAATTAAACGGTGAATATATTTGTTCAGCTTTGTGGTTGAATTCAAATGTTTTGTATGTAGGAGGTGATTCTTCAATTAGAAGATGGAGTCTTACAACAAATTCTTTTGAAACAATTTTATTGTCTTCTGTAGAAAAAGGTTATTGGTCACAAAAAGACAATTCAATTATGGCAACAGCAAAAAATGGATATTCATTCCGCTATAATAAATCAAACGGAACTTGGAAAAAAGATTCTGTTGCACAAGATGTAAAAACAAATAATCAAAATTCAAAATATAGAATTTTTTTAGGGAAAACTCCAAATAGTAAATTTGAAAACGCTCTTTACGTGAGAAGTTTATCTAAAAAAGCAGTAACAAAACCATTGTATAAATCAAGTGTAGAAAAAGTTGCAGCGTCTAAAAAAATTGCTTTTGCATTTGACGCTTATGATAATGCAGATGGATTGCCACGAATTATTTCTACATTAAAAAAATATAATTTAAATGCAACTTTCTTTTTAAATGGTGAATTTATTCGTCGCTATCCTTCAGAAACAAAGCAAATTGTAGTAAATGGATACGATGTTGCAAGTATGTTCTTTTCAACTGTGGATTTAATAAAAGATTCTTACGTTGTTGATGAAGATTTTGTTAGAAGAGGGCTTGCCCGAAACGAAGATGAATTTTATAAATGTACAGGAAATGAATTATCATTGTTCTGGCATGCGCCATATTTTTCTTGCGATGAAAAAATTACCGAATATGGAAAAAACGCTGGATATACTTACGTAAATTCTTTGCATAAAAACAGCGATTCTCAAAAATTATCGCAAGATTATAAACCAGAAGATTTAATTTACGAATATTGCGATAATTTAAAATATTTGGATAACACAATCGTTCCTATTTCTGTTGGATTTTCACAAGGCGAACGTTTTGATCCTTTGTACAATTATTTGGATATTTTGATTTGTGCTTTGATTGATAATAACTTTGAAATTGTAACAGTTTCGGAGTTGAACTAAGAATGTATTCAATTCCTACAGAATTTATTGATTTTATTGATTTAAATTGCAATAGAAAGGAATTTATTCAATCATTTTTACAAAAAAACGGAATTGATTCACCAATAATTTCAATCAACGGAAAAAATCATATTTACGTAAACTTTTCAAAAAAACAATATAATCCTCGTTATAAAATAAAAACCGTAATAGCTCATTATGATAGAGCACCTTTTTCTTACGGAGCAAACGATAATAGCGTAGCAGTTTTTTGTTTGATGAATTGGGCCGTTGAACTTTCCAAATCAAATATTGCACATAATGTAAGATTAATTTTTACAGATGGAGAAGAAAGCGAAAGTGGAATCAAAAATCAAGGTTCGTACGATTTGGCAAAGTTATTCAGAAAATTAAAAATCACAAAGGACGATTTATTTGTTTTTGATTGTATGGGCAAGGGTGAAATTCCTGTTATAAGCAAATTTAATTTCTCTTCAAAAGTTCCTTTTAGGTTTATAAAAAAATACAGTGATTTAGAAAAAAAAGCAGAATTTATTTTGCAAAAAAGTTGCAGTCAATTTGTAAAACTTCCAACTCACTTTAGCGATAACGCAGGATTTTTAGCAAATGGAATTCCTTGTGTTGCAATTTCAATGCTACCTTCTTGCGAAGTTGTAAAATATGTTCAATTAATTAATCAAACAAAAAGTGAAAACGTAGAAAAATTGCATTTTTGTGATGATTTTCCACAAACTTGGAAAAATATTCATTCAACTTTAGATACAGTAGAAAATCTGGACACAAATTCATTTGAAATTACTTTTAATATTTTAAATGTTCTAAAAATGACTAATTTTTAAATCTTTTTTAAGAAAAATATATGATTTATTTTTGAAATATTTAAATCTATAATTTTCATATGAAACGTTTAACTTATATATTTTCACTTTTATTTTTATTAACAACGGTTTCTTGCGCTTCTACTAACAACAATGTAAAAAAAGAACAAGAACCTGTAAATTGGCTCGAAGCTCCTTCATTAAAAGAAGCTTTTGAGGGAAAATTTGAAATTGGTTTTGCAATTCCTTTAAATAAACTTGAACAAAGAACATTTCAGGAAGGACTTGCTCATCATGCGTCAACATTCACAATGGAAAACGAAATGAAACCTGATCCAATTTTTGGAGTTTATTCAGGAAAAAGAGCACCTTCTACAATGGAAATCTTTGAAGCTTCAAATGGTTTAAAAATTGAAGTTCCAAAAAACTATCTTGTTCTTTCGTATATTACAAAAAGCTTACAACATGCAAAAAATAATAACTTAAAAATGCGTGGACACGTTTTAGTTTGGCATTCTCAAACACCGGGTTGGTTCTTCAAAGAAAATTACAGAATGAATGGCGCTTTAGTTGACAAAGACACAATGACTGCTCGCCAAGAATGGTACATTAAATCTGTTTTAGAATGTGTAAAAAAATGGGAAGTAGAAAATAATAACGATGAAAGAATTATTCATACTTGGGACGTTGTAAACGAAGCTGCAAGTGATTCAAATTCAGGAATTCGTACAAATGATTCAAATTGGTACAATATTTATAAATCTGATGAATATATTGTAAATGCTTTCCGTTTTGCAAATAAATATGCGCCAAAAGATGTAAAACTTTGTTACAACGATTACAACGAATATATGGGACACAAAACTCAAGGAATTTTGAATATTGTAAAAGCAATTCAAGATGCAAGTAATGATGAAGAATTACCAACAAGAATTGATGTAATCGGAATGCAATCTCACATGGGAAGTAATTTTCCAAATCCAACATCTTACGAAGTGGCTCTAAAGAAATTTATTGCAACAGGTTTGGATATTCACGTTACAGAATTAGACTTAGGCGATTTTATTAATGCCGATGACGTAATGCAAGCTGATTTGTACGCAAAATATTTTTCTATATTTGTTAAATACGCTAAAACACCAACAAGTAACGGTATTGAAAACGTAACTTTTTGGGGTGTTCGTGATATAGATTCATGGAGAAGTAACGGCGGAAAACAATTCCCATTGATTTTTGATGCAAACTTCAATTGTAAAAAATCATTCTTCAAAATCTTAGAAACATCAAAATATTAAAAAAATTTAAAACAGAGCACTTCAAATGTCATTCTCGCACTTGATGCGAGAATCTTTATGAAAGTGTGAAATATTTAGGAGACAAAATACGTACGGTCAAGGCACGCTTTGCTCAAGGCCTTGACTCGTCCGTTTTTAGGATTTGTAATAAACCCTAAATAAAAACTGCACAAAATATTGTCAGTTTTTATTAGTTTATAGGAGATAAAAAAAATGAAAAAACTAATTAATTTTTTGGGAATGATGTTGTTATTGTTGGCAACATCAATGTTCATGTCGTGTGGAGAACCGGAACCTCCTTGTCCTGAAATTGATTGGCTTGATCCTGAACTTCCTTCAGTAAAAGAAACATATCAAGATATATTTGATTCTTTCGGATTTTGTTGTTCATCTTGGCAATTTAATAATCCAAAAGTTCAACAAGGTTTAGCAAAACATGCCAATTCATTTACGCTTGAAAATGAATTAAAACCTGCTACAATGCTTGGAAATTCAGCAGGCTCGCTAAAAGACTTTACAGATTCTAATGGAGTAACAATAAAAGTTCCAGATACCCTTTCTGGTCTTAAACAATTAGGCGGGTATCTAATGATTCTTAAAGAAAATAATCTAAAAATGCGTGGTCATGTTTTAACTTGGCATTCTCAAACACCAGAGTGGTTTTTTGCTAAAGATTATAAACCAACATATAATGGCGATCTTATTTCAAATCTAGTTAGTAAAGAAGAAATGACAGCTCGTCACGAATGGTATATTAAAACTATTTTAGAATATGTAAGCGATTGGGAAACAAAAAATGGATACGGAGAAGGTAATCGTATTATTTGGGCTTGGGATGTTGTAAACGAAGCTGTTGCCGATGATGGTACAAAAACAAATTATTTAAGAGGTGCAACTTCATCTACAAAGGATATAAAACCCGACGGTTTTCCAGCCGGTTCAAGGTGGTATCAAATTTATGGAAATGATGAATTTATTATAAATGCATTTAGATTTGCAAATGCTTATGCTCCTTCTGACGTATTATTAGCTTATAATGATTACAATGAATATCAGCCTAATAAATGCGAACAAATATTAGATTTAATCGACAAAATTAGAAATGGTGCTACAAAAACAATAAATGGAAAATCAGTAGCACCAAGAATTGATGTTATGGGAATGCAATCACACATTAACCAATGGACTGATTTAAATAATTATGAATCTTGTTTAAAAAAATATTTAAATGCAGGTCTTGATGTTCATGTTACAGAATTTGATGTTGAAAAACCATCACAATCTGTGGCAAAAAATCATTATTCTCAATATTTTAAAATGCTTAAAAAATACGGCAAAAATTATTCTGGAAAGAACAAAATTAGGAATGTAACTATTTGGGGAATTAATAATGAATTTTCTTGGGTTAGTAAAAACGGTACTAATTATCCTCTTTTATTTAAACGAAAAGGAAACTCTTTCGATTCGTTTGTAACAAACGACTCATTCTTTGCTGTAATTGACGCAGCAAAATAATTAATTCTTAGAAAAAATCGGGAGGTCTAAAAAGTATTGTTTATTTATTTTTTTTTCGGGCGTGACTTGAAAATCTAATATCTTACTTGTTAGACATCCCAAACATTATGAAAGTATAAAAAATTTAGGAGACAAAAATGAAAAAACTAATTAGCTTTTTGGGGTTGTTGATGTTAATTCTAACATCAACAA
>SUWN01000083.1 GCA_015061465.1 Treponema bryantii
TAGCTCTTTCCTAAAACAAAAAAGATAAAGAATAAAAAATAAAGCTGCCTTTGAGCGAAAACCATAACCATACACAAAAAATATGCTATAATATTTTGTATAATTTTTTTTGGAGAAAATTCATGTCTCAAGTTTTTTATTATGACCTTTATGGCGAACGCGAAGATAAATATACATTTCTTTTAGAAAATGATATAACCACAGTAAACTGGCAAAAACTAAAACCCACAGAACCAAACAACTACTTTGTACCAAAAGATTTTTCCAACGCCGAAGAATACGAAAAAGGATTTAAGATAGATGAATTGATGGAAGTAATGACAACAGGAATTGTTACATCAAATGATGGCGTTGTTGTATCAAATGAAAGTTTTTCAACCGAAAATTCTTTCCCCTACTTTTATCGTCCCCTTGATATCAAATATATTGATTATGATTTAAAAAAGATTGAACGTCCTCGTTATGAAGTTATGAAAAATATGATTTTATGCGATAATTATGGAATCGCAACAATGCGACAAATAACATCAACAGAATGGACTCATATTACAATCGCATCAAGCTTAGTTGATAATAGACAATTATTCAGTGCAGAAGGAACTACAAAATTCTTCCCACTCTACCTCTACCAAGATTCACCAGAAAAATCGTTAGATTTTTCGAATCCGTGTGGCAACATATCCAACAATCCACGAAGCCCAAACTTAAACCAACAAATCATCAATCAAATTGCCGAGGCTCTACAAATTAAATTTGTTGCAGATCACGAAAGCCAAGAAATTGATAATCTTGATGAACAAACATATTTTACACCTCTTACCGTCCTAGATTATATTTACGCGGTTTTGCACAAACCAAGTTATCGCTCAACATATAAAGAATTCTTAAAAATTGATTTTCCACGCATTCCTTATCCAACATCAAAAGAAGAATTATTTTATTTGGCAAAAAAAGGTGAATCTTTACGAAAATTGCATTTAATGAAAAGTTCAGAACTTTCAAATATAGTTACAAAATATCCTATTGCTGGTGAAAATCTTGTAGAAAAAATTGAATACAAAAACGGCAATGTTTACATCAATAAAGACCAATATTTTGAAGCAGTTCCAGAAGTTGCTTGGAATTTTTATATTGGCGGATATCAGCCTTTACAAAAATATTTAAAAGACCGCAAAGGCAAAAATCTTTCAGCTCAAGAAATTATGCACTATCAAAGAATTGTAGTTGCATTGCTAGAGACTGCAAAAATTATGGAAGAATTGAATTAAAACAATTTATTCGTCAAACACTGCAACTTGCAGTAAAAAGCGAATAGAAATAAACAATTTGGAGAAAACATTATGTCATACATATCAGAATATTTAAAATCGGTAAAAACAACTTTTGAAAACGGACAGGCAACAGAACATAGTCATAGAGGATTTTTACAAACATATTTACAAAATCTTTCTGATTGTATTGTTACAAATGAACCAAAAAGACAAGCATGTGGTGCTCCAGATTATATTATTGAACGCAAAGGAATTCCAGTTGGCTACATTGAAGCAAAAGATATTGATGCAGATTTAGATAAAATAGAAAAATCGGAACAATTAAAACGCTATTTTACAAGTTTGGATAATTTGATTTTAACAGATTATTTGGAATTTAGATTTTATCATCACGGACAAAAATTAGAAACTTGTAGAATTGCAAAAATAGAAAAGGGAAAACTAAAACCTTTGGAAGAAAACTTTGAACATTTGGAAAAGTTTTTAAAAGATTTTTTCTTATACAAAGGAATTACAATAAAATCTTCTGATAAACTTGCAAAAATGATGGCTGTAAAAGCTCAGCTTTTGCAAGAAATTACATACAACACATTAATTCAAGCAAAAGAAGATTTAGAAAAAGGAAATTCCGACCAAGACGCAAGTTTATTAAATCAATATGAAGTTTTTAAAAATATTTTGATTCATGATTTAACAGAAAAACAATTTGCAGATATTTATGCACAAACAATTACTTACGGACTTTTTGCAGCCCGACTTAACGATACATCTTTAGAAAACTTTTCACGCCAAGAAGCGGCTTTTCTTGTTCCTAAAACAAATCCTTTTTTATTAAAACTTTTTTCTTACATTGCTGGCCCAGATATTGATACTCGCATTGAATGGATTGTAGATGAACTTGCAGATGTTTTTGCGGCTTGTGATATTGCAGAACTTTTACAGACTTTTAGCACAGAACAAGATCCTTTTATTCATTTTTATGAAACATTCCTTGCAGAATATGATTCAAAGTTGCGAAAAAGCAGAGGTGTTTATTATACTCCACAACCAGTTGTTGATTTTATTGTTCGTTCTGTAGACAAAATTTTACAAGAAGAATTTGATTTACCAATGGGATTGGCAGATAGTCAAAAAATCAATGTAAAAATGCAAAATAAGCATACTTTAAAAAATGAAAATACAGAAATTCATCGCGTACAAATTTTAGATCCTGCCACTGGAACAGGAACTTTTTTATTTGAAGTTTTGCGTGAAATTTACAAAAAGTATCAGGGACAAGAAGGGCTTTGGCAAAATTATGTAGAAGAAGATTTGCTACCTCGTTTACACGGATTTGAAATTTTAATGGCACCCTACGCAATGTGTCACTTAAAATTAGGAATGTTTTTGCAACAAACTGGATATAAATCACAAAACAGCGCAAAACCAAAACGTCTTGGCGTTTACCTTACAAACAGTCTTGAAGTAAGTGATGAAGATTTTGGTTCTCTTTTTTCTCAATGGTTAAGTCAGGAAGCACAGGAAGCAAATTACATTAAAAAACAAATGCCAATTATGATTGTACTTGGAAATCCTCCCTACAGTGTAAGTTCTAGCAACAAAAGTGATTGGATTTCTAACCTTTTGGAAGATTATAAAAAAGATTTGAATGAAAAAAATA
>SUWN01000031.1 GCA_015061465.1 Treponema bryantii
AAAAAAAAACACTCCTTTCGGAGTGTTTTTGACATCTTGTAAAACAAGTAAAATTATTTATTGTCTGAGTTGAAACCGTAACGTTTGTTAAAACGATCAATACGTCCTGCAGTATCAACAAGTTTTTGTTTACCTGTATAGAAAGGGTGACAAGCAGAACAAATTTCAACGTTGATATTTTCTACAGTTGAACGTGTTTCAATTACATTACCACATACACAAGTAATTTTTGTAAGTTTGTAGTTTGGATGAATATCCTTTTTCATATTTCCCCCATGCAGTTTGCCCGATAACGCGGAGTCGAACTCAAAACGTTACCACAAATTAACATATAATATTGAACTATTATAATAAAAAAATTATTTTGTATCAATAGTTATTAAAAACTATTATTCCATTCCTGCTGTACCAACATTCATACTTGCAAGGAAAGCATCATTTGTCTTAGATTTTTTCATTCGGTCTAAGATAAGTTCTGTAATGTCTACATCTTCCATTGGAGCAAAAACTTTTCTTAAAATCCAAATCTTCTGAAGTTCATTGTCTGTAAGTAAAAGTTCTTCTTTACGTGTTCCAGATTTTTTAATATTGATTGCTGGGAACAAACGACGTTCTGCAAGTTTTCTTTCAAGGTTGATTTCGCTGTTACCAGTTCCTTTAAATTCTTCAAAGATAACTTCATCCATGCGGCTTCCTGTTTCAATTAAAGCTGTAGAGATAATTGTTAAAGAACCACCTTCTTCTACATTACGAGCGGCACCAAAGAATCTTTTTGGTTTGAACAAAGCATTTGAATCAACACCACCAGACAAAACTTTTCCAGAAGTTTGAACTGTTTGGTTATATGCACGAGCAAGACGTGTGATTGAGTCAAGCAAAATTACAACATCACGTTTATGTTCAACAAGACGTTTTGCTTTTTCCAAAACCATTTCTGCAACTTGAACGTGGCGTGTAGCTTGTTCATCAAAAGTTGAAGAAATTACTTCACCATTAATTGCTCTTTCCATTTCTGTAACTTCTTCTGGGCGTTCATCAATCAAAAGAACAATTAAATAAACTTCAGGATTATTTGCAGTAATAGCGTTTGCAACTTTTTGCATTAAGATTGTTTTACCAGCTTTTGGAGGAGCAACAATCAACAAACGCTGTCCCTTTCCAATTGGAGCAAACAAATCAATAATACGGCCAGAAACTTCAGTAGAAACTGTTTCTAATTTTAATTTTTCATCAGGATATAAAGCAGTTAAGTTTTCAAAAGGAACGCGAGTTTGAGCAACACGAGGTTCTTCAAAGTTTACGCTTTCAATTCTTAATAAAGCAAAGAATTTTTCACCTTCTTTTGGAGAACGAGTTTGTCCGTAAACTGTATCACCAGTTTTTAAATTGAACAAACGAATTTGACTTGGACTAATATAAATATCATCAGGACCTGGCAAATAATTATTTTGAGGTGAACGCAAGAATCCATATCCGTCAGGTAAAATTTCCAACGCACCACTTGCAAAAATAATTCCACCGTGTTCTGTATGTGCTTTTAGAATTACAAAAATCAAATCTTGTTTTTTCATTGGCGCCAAATCATCCGAAGAAAAACCATATTGAATAGCAAGTTCACGTAATTCTGGCATACTTTTTATTGTTAAATCATTAATAACAAGTTTTGGTTTTGAATCATTATCTTCTGTGATTTCATTCAAAAGTTCTTGTGAAGGAGCACCAACTGGTATTGGATAAGAACGTGTGGCATAAGGTTTTCTAGCAGGAACTTTTTTCATTTTTGGATTTGAATTATTTAGTGATTTTTTTGCAGGTGACGAGTGTTCTTCTGTTTGAGTTGATTCTGTTTCTTCTGATTTTTTTTCTACTTTTACAACTCTTCTCTTTACTTTTACAACAGAAGCAACATCTGAACTTTCTGTTTCTGCATTAGATTCTTGTGCTACTTGATTTTCTGAATCATCTGCACTTCTTTCCGATTGATTTTCACCCATTGATTCTTGGGGTTCATTACTTTCATTCACAGTATTTTCAAATTCTAACTGTGCTTGTGAATCTGCCGACTGTTCTGCCTCAGCAACAGCGCGACGTTTTCTTAATGCTGCCATTAAAGATTTTCTCCATGATTTAAATTAATTTATTATTAAAAATTGATTTTTGATTAAAAAGCCCTGATTTATATATGATAAAAAAATGAAAAATAACAAAAAAAAAAATTCTAATGTTTATTTATTTTTAACGTTAAAGAAAAAATATGTCAATAAGTAAAAAAATGAGTATTCTCCTATTTTATCACGTCTGTATGAACAACCATCGCCTGTTTATATTCTGAAGAAGCAACTTCAAATAAATCAACTTTTGGTTCTTCTTCTAGCATTGAAACTTGTCCAGAATAATCAACATTATTGGCAATTCTAAATCTTGAAGTTTGAATATCACTTTTTACAACACTTCCTGAACAGATTTCTACACGTTCTTTTGCAATTAATTTTCCCGAAACTTCACCAGAAATTACAAGTGAATTAACTTCCATTGCATTAAATTCGCAAACTGATTTTTTTGATATTTGTAAATCACCTGTTGGGGCTGTTATTGTTCCGTTAAACTTTCCTTCAATAATTAAATTATCCTTAAATTTTAATACGCCATCAAATTCAGTTTCTTCACCAAATACAGTTATATTTCTTTTTTCGATATTCTTTTTTTCTGCCATGTTTTTATTATACCAATAAATATTTTAGTAAGCAACATAATCAAACTAAAAATAAAAAAAACAAATCCAATTAAGTCGCCAGTTTTTGTATAAAATGTCATTTTATCTTGGTCAGAATTAAGAATCGGTACGTTTGCTACAACATACGATGAACAAAAAGGTTCGCACATTTCTTGAATAATTCCGTTTTGATTGATTATACAAGTTTGACCAGATGAAGTGCTTCGTACCGCAGGAATTTTATTTTCTACACATCTAAAAATCGCCATCGCTAAATGTTGGTTTTGGCACGCTAAACTTTTGGACCAAGCATCATTTGATAAATTAAAAAAACACTCTGCCCCATTCATCCTCATTTTTCTACAAATGTCACCAAATGTATCTTCAAAACAAATTGGTGTAGAAAATTTTAAATTTTCTATTTCAAAAACTTTAATTTCTTTTCCTTGAGTCCACATTGAACTTCCGTTTTTTTGTAAATAATTATGAATTTTTGGAAATTTTTCTTTCCAAGGAAAAGATTCACTTATTGGAACTAAATGATTTTTAGAATAAACAAGAGGTTTTGGTGGAATTACATTTTTTTTGCTTGTAAATACCAACGCACTATTATAATCATAAAATTTTTTATTAATTTTATCTATTTCAACGTGAGCGTTTCCAATTACAAAAGTCGCATTTTTACTTTCAATGTAATTTAATAAATTCTGAATAAGTTCTTCGCGTTTTTTATCAGTGGGATTGTAATATTGCAACATAATAGAAGGCACAACAGAAGTTTCTGGCCAAATTACAAAATCAATATTAGGATTTTCTTCAAATGCTTTTTCAGTCAATCTGATTAATTCATTTACATTTTCAGTATAAATATCAATTCCACTTAAGAACGGATTTTCGTTATTTTGAATTGCGGCAACTTTCACAGTCTGATTATTTTCTTTATTTTGCATTTTATTCAATTTTACAAAACCAAAAATCAAAAAACTTACAAAAATAATAAACCAAGTTGAAAGTGAATAATAAAATTTTTTAGAAACATTTTTACAGCTTTTGTATTCAAAAAAAATATTTTCCAAAACTACAGAAGGAAAAATTATCAATGCAGATAAACCAAAAACGCCAATAAATTCAGCACATTGAATCAAAACCGAATAATTCCATTGTGTGTAACCTGTAACACCGTAACTAAATCCAAAAAATCCTTTTGTTTTTATATATTCAAATCCACAGATTGTTGCCCATTGAATTAAAAAACTGAATTCTCCAAAATTACTTCGAATAAATTTTAATAAAACAAATAAAATTCCAAAAAACAATCCATAAACAACAAAAACAACTATCCAAACTAGAAAATCGTAATTAATTAGCCAATTTGTAAACAAACCATACGACAAAACACCGTAAGTTAGCCCCACAAGAAAAACAAATTTTTTATTTGTAATATCAATTAATAAAAGAATAAAAAAATATAAAAACCAAGCCAAAAATCCTAATCCTTTTGAAAAAATAAAATTAGGATTTTGCATAAAAAAACATAAAGAAGAAATGATGATTAATGAAAATATTTTTAAAAATCTATATTTATTGTTTATCAACTTTGTTTAAATTATATAGAGATTTCTTTAAAGCTTGCCCTGCTCTAAAAATTGCAACATAATGAGGTTTTACTGACAAAATTTCACCAGTTTTTGGATTTCTTGCACTTTCTCTTCCCTTTCTTAATCTTGATTCAAAAGTTCCAAAACCTCTAAGTTCAATTGTAGAACCTTCTTCCAAAGAAGATTTTACTTCCATCAAAAATGAATCTACAATACTTTGAATAACTTGTTTTTCGCATTTTGTTTTTTGATAAATTGCATCAACTAAATCGTTTTTTGTAACTTTATTTGGCATTTTGATTTCCTTAAAATAAATTTAAAAATAAACTTGTGCATAAAAAATCCAGTTGAAGAAAATCTCCAACTGGATTTACTACAGAATTAAACGTATTGTTATTTTTCTGCTGTTGTAACAAATGAAACATTGTAAAGTTTCATCATTCTTGATTTCTTGCGAGAAACAGCATTTCTTGTTAGAACGCCTTTGCTACGTGCACTATCAAGTTCTTTTACAAGAAGCTTAAGTTTTTCTTCAGCACTTTTTTGATCTTTTGCGTGAACAGCTTCTACAAACTGTCTTGCATAAGTTTTACATGTGCTTTTAATAGCTTTATTATGAAGTCTGCGAACTTCGCTCTGTGCGTGCTTTTTCTCTGCAGATGTTTTCTTGACTGCCAAAGGAGACCCCCAAAAAAAATTAGTTAACTTGAATTATAATATCGAATTACATAAAATTAGTCAACTAAGACTTATGAATATTGACTTTTACTTAATATATCGTTAATATCTTTAATACGAATATTCGATTTGGAGGAACAGAATGGCTGGAGCTAGTAAGAACTCTCGTACGACAGTTACAACACACAAGTTTATTTGTCCTGACTGCGGTGGCGAAATCATAATGAAAACTGTAATGGAAAATGGTAGAATCAAAAACCACGCAGAATGTCAAAAATGTAAACGTGTTGAAAGACGACCAAAGGATTATAAATAATCTAATTTTTTAGATATAAGTCCTATAAAAAAACCGTGTGAGTCATGAATCACACGGTTCTTTTTTTTTTTAACATTATTTTTTGAATTATTACATTTGTGTTGTAGGAAGTTTTCGCCAGTTATCCAATTCTTGCTGAATCAATTCCTTTGCTTCATCTAATAGATTTATACATTCTTCTTTTGTTTTAGGATTATCATAAATCTTTAAGATTTTTACACGATAACACCCACGTTGCAAATTTGTTAAAATTTTATTCAAATCTCTTATTTTATACCCACCATCTAACGCACAAACAACAACAGGAAGATTTGAAGATTCTACAAGTTTTCTAAATCCAGCTGAATAAAATTTTCCAACATCCCCAGTACGAGTTCTTGTTCCTTCTGGAAAAATTATTGGAATCTGATTTCTTTCCACTACTCTTTTTCCAAACGATTCAATTACAGCCATTGCTTCCATCGGTTTTGCTTTTCTAGGAACCATACAATGTTCTTGATTTCTAAGCATTTCAGAAACGAGCGGAATGTGTCTAGAAAGATTATCTTTTGCAACAAAACGAACATCTTTATCGCTAAAAAAATTCATAAAAACAGGAATATCTAACAAACTTTGATGATTTGAAATTACAATAAACTGTTCTGGCAACTTATCCCTTAATTCTTTGTAACCAAAAAAATTAAATTTTTTATATGCTTTTAAAAGTCTAAAAACCCTTGGAGCAACACCTTTTACAATAAAATTTGAAATTTTGCTACATAATTTATGCGATAAAGGATATGCAATGATATTACAAACACCAAAAACAATTACTAAAAATAAAAGACATGCAACTGTTATTAAATTTGACATTTTTACCCTTCATTAAAATATTTTTATGCAATTATATGACTAAAAAAATTAGATGTCAATCAAAGATAAATTCTGTAATTTTTTTACAAAGTTCAGATAGAGGTGCGTACATTTTTTTACAAGGAGGCATACTTGCAATAAACATCGAACCATATTTCTTTTCGTAAATTCGTCTGTCCAAAACAACTACAGCGCCTTTATCATCACCGCGTCTAATTAACCTACCAATTCCTTGTCTAAATTTAATAATTGCTTCTGGTAAACTCAACTCAAAAAAAGCATTTCCGCCTCTTTTTGTAATAGCTTCAGACTTTGCTGTAAAAACAGGATCATTTGGTACACTAAAAGGCAATTTTACAATAATTACTTGCGATAAAGATTCACCGGGAATATCAACTCCTTGCCAAAAAGAATCTGTGGCAAATAAAACACTTTCTTTTTCTCTTTTAAAAGTATCTAAAAGTTTTGCGTTATCATCATCCCCTTGCTTTAAGATTCTTCCTGTAAAACCTCGTAATAAAGCCCCCGTCGCTCTGTAAGCACTTTTTAATGATTCATACGATGTAAATAAAACTAAAGTTCGACCATTTGCAGCAGAAATCAATCGAGGAATTGCCATTTCTATATATTGTTGATATTCCATTGAATCTGGCATTACAGCATCACTTGGAACTGCAAAAAGCATATTTTTATCATATGGAAATGGTGAATCAAAAACATTTGCCAAAACTCTATCGTTTTCTACAAAATTAATTCCAGTTCTATTCATCCAAAATTTAAAATCATAACCACTTTTTAGAGTTGCAGAAGTACAAACCACAGATTGCATTTCTTCATACACGCCATTATTCATCAAACTTGAAATATCTAGCGGAGTTTGTGTAAAAACAATATATTCAGGTTCCATTCCATCTTTTACCAAATCTTTTGAAAGTCGTTTTTTTTGCAACCAAAAAACATTGTCTTTTTTTTCATCCCAAGTACAAAAATTTTTTAGCAAAATAACGTACGCTTCTAATCTTCGTAAAATTATTTTAGATTCCCACACACAAGGAGCATCCATATCATCTTCGTCAATTCCTTCCATTACAAGTCCAATAATGTTTGTGAATTCACCAAGAACTTTTGCTAATTCATTTATACAAATTAAAACTGGTCCAAAAATTCTGCTTGTATTTTCATATAATCTGATTGTTGATTCTGTACCCAAAATATCTCTTGCAGCCAGTTCAAGATTAACAATTGCATTTTTAATTTTTGTTGTTATTTCATAAGCAAGACCAGCTTTTTCTTCATTTGAAGATAAAACAGCCATAGAACACAAATGTCCCGTTTCTGAATTTTTACGCTTGCGGTACATTTGACCAACTAATTTTCCAATTTTAAATCTTGTCAAACTTTCGCTAAAAAAACTTGTAGCAGCACTTTCAATTCCGTGAGCTTCATCAAAAATAATCCTTCTGTAAGGAGGAAGAACTGCCGCATCAGAATAACCAACGCCATTCATTCGCGACTCAATATCAGCAAACAACAAATGATGATTCACGACGATTATATTTGCAGAACTTGCCTCTTTTCTTACTTTCATTACAAAACAATCATTATGATAAGGACATCTCATTCCCATACAAGCGTCGCTTTCTGAATTTACCCGTGTCCAAATACTTTCTGTTGGCATAAATGACAAATCGCTTTTACTTCCTGTCGAACTCTCTTTTGCCCATTCGAATATTTTATCCAAATCTTCTGTTTCATCATCAAATAAATCTTTAATTCCAGCAGCTTCATTTAATCTTCTTAAACAAATATAATTTTGGCGTCCTTTCATTAAAATAAATTTAATTTTCTTATTTAAAATTTCTTCTACTGCTGGCAAATCTTTTTCGCAAATCTGTTGTTGAAGATTAATTGTTCCTGTAGAAATGACAACTCTTTCTTTATTTGTAACTGCCCATAAAACAGAAGGAATTAAATAAGCGTATGATTTTCCAACACCTGTGCCAGCTTCAAAAACACCAATTTTATTTTTATTAAAAGAAGTTGTAATTTGTTTTAATAATTCAATTTGTGATTTTCTTTCTTCAAAATATTCAGATTTTTTGGCAAGAGCACCACCTGCAGAAATATACGTACTTGTTTCTTCTTCTGAAAGTTCTTTTATTACAGAAGGAAGGATTGGCTTGATTACTACATAAATTTTAGAAACTTCATTATTTACAATATAAAAACCTTGAGCATTATCACTTGCACGTGACGCTACAGATAAATCCGCATTTGAAGGTTGTAAATTTCCGCCTGGATGATTATGAATTATTACGGATGATTCTCTAACATCATTTTGATTAACCAAAACTGTATTTTGATTTCCTCTAGCTCCAACTTTTACACTTATAACAAGACCTGTAGAATCAATTTGACCAGTAAAAAAAACTTCATTTCCGTCTGCTTTTTCAATTTCACTTTTTATGTATTTTACAACTTCTGCAGACAAAAAATTTTTAACTTCCATAAAAAATCCACCCGTACAATTACTATAATTGAAAAAACATATTAAGAAAAGCAAAAAGAGATTTATAGCAAAAAAAAACGCTCACTTTTAAGTGAGCGTTTAACATCTCCTAGCAGAATTGAACTGCTGTTGTCGGGATGAAAACCCGATGTCCTAACCACTAGACGAAGGAGACATACGTCAATTCGTAACTGACTTTGATAATATAACAATTATTTAATTTTTGGTCAATAGCAAAATATAAAAAAATTAAAATTTTTACATATTTAAGCCAAATTTTTTGACCAATTTATCATTTAAAAACTTTGTTTCTTCAGCATCCATTCCAAGATTAATCGCAGTATTTAAATCATTCATTGATTTTTCATATTCTTGAATTTCGTAATAAGCCATTGCTCTTCTAAAATTAGTATGAGCCTGAAATTCATTAATTTCCAACGATTTTGTAAAACAATCTATTGCTTCGTTGTATTTTTTTTGAATTGAATAAACAATTCCTTTGTAATACAAAGTTCTATATGCTTTTGGATCAAATTTCAAACTAATATCAAAATCTTCCAATGCAGCGTCAAAATTATTCATAGAAAAATATGCCATTCCTCTATGCTTTCTAATTACAGCAATTACATTTTTATCATTTTCTGAAACGGCATCCAAAATTTTTGTGTAAGTAAGAACAGCTTCTTCCAAATTCCCTTCGTTGTGAGAATGAATTGCATGAAGCAACATATCGTCTATTGTTCCTTGAACAAATGGAGTAACACGTTTTATATCTTTACTAGAAATATTTTTCTTAGTTTCATTTAATAAATCATCAGCCATTAAGTAGAATGATTGACGACGGTCTTCCAATTCACTTTGCAATTTTTTTTGATAATCACGAATTTCCTGGAATGTAATATCTGCAAGTGTTAAAGACGCATTCAGAGAAGCAAGTTTTCTTCTAAGAGGAATATCAAATGGATTAAATTCTGTTTTATAAATTAGCTCGTGTTCTACTTCTGCCCACGCATCTTGCAAAATTGTTCTGATTTGAATTTCACAAACAATTTCATCAGAAATTTCAACTAGATTTTCAAATTTTCCAGTTAATTCAGGCTTACAGCTTTCAGGAATTTTTACAAGAACATGAATTGATTCATAACCAAATTCACTAAAACTTTTTTCGGCACCTTTTACTTCAATCTCTTTTATTTCAAAAATTTGTTTTATTTGTTCAAGAGCAATGTTTATATCTTCCAAAAAGGCACAAATCATTCTAATTCCCATCATATCAGTTAGATAAATCAAGGAATTATTATTTTTTGCTTCACCCGGTTTTAATCTAAGAACTTTTTTATAGTAACTATTAAAACTTTTTACTCTACTTTTATAAGTAGGTTGGGCCATCAAAGAAATATTTTTTTGTAATAAATTTACAATATTTTCAATTATTTGCAAAAAATATTCGTAATAAGATTCATATTTTTGCTTAATAGACGATTTTGAAGGAATTTGTGACATAATGAAAACCTATATATAAAAAAAAAGCACTTTAGAACGTTTAATTCATAAAGTGCTTTTATAAAATTAACTAAATATCAATTATTTAGCGTCTGCAGCTTGACCACCATTCTGTTGTGCATTTGAACTAGAATCTGCATTCAAGCTTGAAGTAAATTCATCTTCAGCAGCAAGTTTTGCTTTTTCAAGATAACGATTTACTTGTTTATTTCCGAATCTCATCATTTCAGCATTCTGACGATCAGCTTCTTTTTTACCAATGATTCCCCAAAGGTCTTCATCAGCAATATCACGATCGCTTGTAAGAAGAGCTTTGTCGTAAATAATTTTTACATCTTTGAAATATCCGATGAAGTCTCCACCAATGTGAGCAGCATCACGTGTAATTTCAAATCCTTCGAATTTTACGAATGGAAGTCCTCTTGGATAAATTGGATATACACGGATTTCGCGGTTACGGATTTCAGAAATGTACTGTGGATTGTTCCAACGAAGTTCTTTCCATCCATCAAATCCTAAATACCCCATGAAATAACGGCGTTCTACACCATCTGTGTCAGAAAGACGAACATAAAGTCCATGTGGGAAGTTCATACCCATAGTTGTAACACTAATAGATTTGATTGTTCCAACATTTTTTACAATACCATATCCATCTTCAAATAATGTTTTTCCGCTTGATTTTTCTTCAGCAGTAGCTTCCTGACGGTTTCCATTTTCATCAGCTGATGCTAATGGTTCATAAGCAGGAATATTGAAAGGTGGTACAATTCTTGCATTTGCATTTGAGTTCCATGTTGGGAATACGATACGAACACCCATTACATTGCTACCAGCAAAAGGAACATCTGCTTCACTTTTTACAGGAGCAGAAACAACTCTTGAATCTGCCAAACTTGAAACACTTCTTGCAGAAGAGTTCAAAACAACTTCCCATTCAGGAAGTGCCAAAGATGTTTTCATAAGATCTTTCTGGTCTTCCGTAAAAGTTGCACCTGCGCTAACTGAAAAATCCATTACAGTATGACTGTTTTGAGTTGGATTTCCATTGTCATCACTAACGCAATCAGCATCAAGTAATGAAAAATCGATGAGCATAGCTTCGTCAGCAAAAGCAACGCCACCTACTAGCAGCATCATTACAGCTGCAATTAAACCAAAAGTCTTCTTCATATGAAGCTCCTTTATTTATACTAATTCGATGTAGCCTTGTAATTAACTATTATCCAACAAGTATATTATTTTGTCAACGCTTTTATTATTTCAAACTTTTGTTTTTTTTTGAAGTTTTCTAAAGCGTATTTTCCATCAACAAAGATTTCTAATTCTTTTACAGAATTGAAATTATCTTTTATATTTTTTTGCAATAATTCAAATGCTTCGTCTATTAAAATTGTGTTAGAACTTGATTTTAATAATTCAGCAGATAAATCTAAATATAAAATTCCATCGCGTAAAAAACATGAACGAATTGTTGTTCCTTGTGTAAAAATCATCTTTGTACGTTCCAAAGAAGAACCAAGTAACAATTCATCTACATAAAATGTAATTTCATCTTTTTGTGAATTTTTAGGCAAAAATCTTGTTTCTACAACGTATTCACCTTTATCTACAGATGGAAAAATAAACGAATATTTTTTTCCTTGTCCAGAAAAAATTAAAACAAATAAAGAGATTAAAAAACATACAAAAATTGCACTAAAAATTATTAAAAAAGATTTTTTTTCTTTCGTATCTATTTGAATTTTCATTTTGTCGACGTAAATCCTCTTGATCTTTCAAAGTGTGTAATAAAAGCAGCAATGCCATTATATATTCCAAGTGTTGCTTTTTTCAAGTATTTGTCATTATTTAACAAAATCGCTTCATTGTAATTAGACAAAAAACCTAATTCGATTAAAACAGCTGGCATATTTGAATTTTTTACGACAAACCACTCCTCTTCTTTTATTCCACGGGCTTTTGATTGAGTTCCAATTTGAGCTTGCATTCCATCCATGATAAATTCTGCAATCATAATACTTTCTTTTGTATATTCTTCTTCAAGCATCGAATTTAAGATTGGAAGAAGAGTTTCGTCACCTTCGGCAACTGACTCGTCAATTACAGTTCTTCGGTAACCAGGCGATAAATACCAAACTTCATAACCAGAAGCATTTTTATTTAAAGATGAATTTACGTGAACAGAAATATATAGCGTTGCTTCATCTGAATCTACTTGAACTGCGTTTGCAATATCTGTACGTTCTACTAAAGACAAAAATTTATCTGTATCTCTTGTCATAATGATTTTTTTATCTGGATACGCAATTTTTAGTCTTTCGTAAAGCATTTTACAAACTTTGAGCGTAATATCTTTTTCGCGAATTGTGACATTTTTTCCGTTGATTTTCCAAGTTTGACACGCGCCAGGATCTTTTCCGCCATGACCGGCATCTATAAGAATTGCGCCGACTTTAAACATTACGTCGCTATCCTGATTAAAAAAATAATTTGCATCATCTAGAAATTTTTGAGTAACTAAAATCTGATTTTCTTTTAAAATAGGCGCGTCTGTTAAAATAATTCTATAACTATCTAAAATTGCCACAGGTTCATCTTTTCTAAACGAGAATTGATGTCCGTTTTTTTCCAACATTCCAGTTTCTGATAAAGAATCCCAATATAAAGTCATTCCGTCTTTTTTTGCATGGTCCAACAAAGAAAGATTTTGTGCAAAAAGTGAAAATCCAAGAGAAAAAACAAAAATCAATAAACAAAATTTAATATATTTTTTCATATCAGAGCACCTTTGTTGAATCATTTATATATAAAGCACCTTGAATTCCGCCTTTTAAAAGTGCTTTCCAAAATCTTTTTTCTTGAAGTTGAGGATGATTTGGGCGTAATTTATCAAATAATTGAATAGTTTGAATTAACGAACGCGCATTCCAATCGCTTTGTTGTAATTTATCTTTTAAAAATTCAGGAATACAATCTTGAATTTTTTGATTTGCTGAAATTTCACCTTGTAACAAATCTTCTTGTTCTTCTGTTAAATCAAAATATGCTGATGGAGGAAATCCTTCTTCTTCGACACAAGTTTTTCCTTGCAAAAAGTCATCTGTAGAATTTTGATTTGGTTTTAATGTAAGAATGATTGATGAAATTGCTTTTTGTGCAGATTCAACTGATTTTTGATAATCAGCGTTTACAGAAATTACGTTTCCGCATTTTTGAACATTGTTACGAGGAAAATCAACTGAAGAGCCAACATCTAAATTTCGTGGCAAAACATCATTTATATCTTGAATTTCTTTTGCAATTTCATAACCTTGAATATTTTGAATTACGCCCGGAATTGAAATCCATGCTCGTTCAGCGCTAGTTCTTACTGACGGAACTTCAAATAATTCGTAAGGTTTTTGCATATTTTTGCATAATTCAGAAGTATTATAATCAATTGGAATTCTATTCTGAATTAATTTTTGTGGTTCTTTATTTAGAGCGATTAATAATGCTTGTTCTGTCAAATTTAAATCAGATGAATACGGATAAGTCCATCCTGACATGTAACCACCAGAAAGTCTTGCAGCAATTTCTCCAATCATTGGACCGTTTTTTGTTAATTTAATATCAGCTTTTGCAGCTCCCGCTGTTAAACCAAGAGATTTTGCTCCAAGCGCAAAAACAGAAATAAGTTGTTCGCGGTCTTTTTTAGATAATTGAACAGGCATTGTATGCCCCATTTCTATAAAATATGGCGGAAAATATATATGACGTTCAGCAAATCCTGTAATTGTGAAAGTTCCATTGTAAACAAGCGCATCAATAGAAAATTCTCTTCCTTCCATATATTCTTCTACAATCGCAACCGAAGTTCTAGAAGATTCCACTGCGATTTTTAATGCCGGAAAAAGTTCTTTTTCATTTCTAACAAGTCTACATCCTCTTGCACCCATATTATCAACAGGTTTTACAACAAAAGGATATGCAAATTCACTACACTTTTGCACAAACGAATTATCTTGCAAATCTTGTTGGTTAACAGAAATAAATTTAGGAGAAGGAACTTGTGCGTTATCAAAACAAGTTCTCATCTGATTTTTTATACTTGCGTTTAGCGCTGCTTGATATGAATGAGCATTAAAATTTAAATTTTCGCAAACATACGAAACTGAAGCTGAAAAATCAGTTCCCGCTGTAAAAACGGCTTTTAAGTTTTGAGTTTGTTTTAATTGTTTTGCATATTCTAAAATTTCATCTTTTGCTTTTAAATCAATCTGACAAAATTCATCTGCCAAAGGCACACAAATTGCATTTTTATCTGCATCAATAACAAAAGTTTTATAGCCATTTGATTTTGCACTTAAAATGGCAGGTTTTTGCATTAATCCCGCACCCAAAATTAAAACACTTTCCATATTTTTCCCCAATTACAAATCCCTAATTTTTCTACAATAAATTTCTACAGTATCGCCAAGTTGTTTTACTTTACTTAATTTTTCTACAATCTTCCATTGTAACGACAAAGATGAACAATTTGATTTTTTTATTGAAGGAAAACGTTCTGGATGATGACCTGTAGAAACAATTTTTTCAACTTGAAAACCAAATTTCTTTAAAATCACATTTGCTTTAGAAGGTTCCCAAACAGAAAAATGATCTGAAGGACTATTTTCAAAGAAATTTTCTTTATATGATTTTGCAGAAACACCTTCGGCTGATGGCGTAGAAAAGGCAAAAATTCCGTCTTTTTTTAATAATTCATTTACTTTTGTAAGAACTGATTTTAGATCCTGAAAATGTTCTATTACATACCACATTGTTACAACATCAAATTGTGTAATTCCAAATTCTTGCGCACAATTAATCTGAGGAAAAGCAGAACAAACACTCGGAAAATGTAATTTTGTTCGTACATAATCAATCGCGTCTGCTGAAATATCTGTTCCAAATGGAGTTAAATTATAATCATCAGCTGCTGACAAAAATGGTCCGTAAGCACAACCAATGTCTAAAACATTTTTTCCAAGATTTTTGCGTTTTATTTCAATAATATTTTGAACTCGTTTTAGACATTGTTTTTTTATAGATTCAAAATCTTCTTGATAAGTTTTTCCGTATTGATTTTTATATTCTTCAAAAAAATATGATTTTTCGTATTTTTTTTCTTGAACACACGACCAAGAAATATAAATCATTGAACAATTTTTACAACGTCTGTAAGTTCGTGTTGAATTTCGGGCAACGATATAATTTTCATCAGATGAATTACACTCTTTTGAGCAAACAGGACAATCATATTTTGTTCCTAAACTTATTTCTTGTAAGAAATTTCCTAAAGAGCGATTGTCAGAATTTAAATTAAGCGCAGGATAAAGATTTTTTGTTTGAATCACTTTTTTTACAGTTTCTAAATCTAATTTGTTTTCTGGGATGAAAGCAAAATCGTATTTTTGCGCTAGTTGCTCGTGAAGTTTTGTTGTAGAAAGTAACAAAGTGGCACAACCTGCGTAAATTGCTTCAAAAGCGGTCAAACCATAATGAGTTACAACTAAATCGAATTCAAATAATTTTTCACGGAGATTTTCGATTTTTTTAAGATATGTAATATTTTGGTTTGTGTTTATATTAATAATTTCGTCATAAACAGATTCTGCTACAATAGTTGTAATCAAAGCATCTGGATAAATTTTTGACAAAATATTTGATGAAGGAATTGCAAGGGATTTTGGGTCTTCACCACCAACACAAACTAAAATTCTTGCAAAAGTTGTAATTTTTTCTTTTTTTACGTTCAACGGTTTTGTAATGAACCCAGAATCTGTCAAATTACTTATTCGGTTGGATTTTACAGACGGAATTATATCTAATAAATAATCTGCTTTTTTTGTCAAATCCGAACCTTCATCTATCATTATTAAAGATTTTGCGTGAGAATATGAATTTAATTCATCTTCAGAAATAACAAAACTGTCTGTAATAATTACGGGCGGATAACTTGAATCTGGAATTTCGTGAATAATTTGAAATTCTTCTAATCCATTAGTTTTATATTCTTCTAAAAGCGACGGAATTTCTTGTAAAGTTGCCTCGTGAGGAATAAACACAAAACCTTTTGAATCGATTGCAGCAGCTAAACATCGTCTTAAATGTCCTGTTCCATGACCTTGTTTTACAGAAGGAACAAATATCATTGGTGAATTTACTTCTTTTGATTTACACGCTTCGATAATTTGTTCTGTTGTAAAAGGAGATTCTTTTTCGTGTAAAAATTTTACGATATTAATCGCTCTTAAATAATCAGAAAATGTATCTACAGTTGTTCTTAATTCAGGAAAGTTAAATCTTGTAGCAGAAGGAATAAATTCGCAAACAAAATTTTCTTTATGATTGTACAACGCAGGTCCAACATGTTCTTTGTCGTATTCATCGTCGGTAAGTTCGGCCGCTTTTAAAATTGATGTTTTGGAAAATATTTCTACTCCAGAACCGTGTGGCAATCCTGTAAAAGTTAAATAATCACAATGATTTTTATCTTTGTTGCGATTTTCAAATTCTTCTACAGATGAAATTGCTGCTTCGTAAAATAAAAACGGATTATCTGCGGTAACTCTAATTACAGTTTCGCATTTTACTTTTTGTAGCAAATCGCAAAAACGCTTTAAAACGTTGTTTAATTCACCTTCAAAACATTCATAATCGTATTTATCACAGATTTTTTTTATAATTGGATAAGAATCATAATCAGTTGCAACAAAATATCTGTCAGCTGGAACTTTTTTCATTGATTCCATTGTCCAGGCAAGAAGTGGTTTTCCACCTAAATCTTTTAATGCTTTATTTGGTAAACGTGAGGAAGATAATCTACACTGAATTATGACAATTCTATTTGTTTTCATTTTTGAACAACCCAATCTTGAATTAACATTTGCAAATCTTTTTTAAATTTAAATTTATTTTTTTCGACCCACTCTTTTGCGGCAAAAAATCTTCGGCGCGCTTCTATGTATCCGCAAGAAGAATTAAGTAAAAAATCAAAATACGAAAGTTTACTTATAAAAACTTCATCATTTTTGATTTTTGGCAATTCATTTTTTAAATGATATGTTAAATAATCTTTATTTACTGTTGTGTCAATACAAGGCAATTCATCGATATAAGAAAATTGAATCATTGTTGTAAGTCTTGTTTCTTCTCCCCAAAGCCACGAACGAACTGCTAAATCCAAATTTTGCCAATACGAGGATTTTATTGTGTAATCAAATCCGCCTAATTGTATAAACTTTTTTCTATTATATATACCAATATAATCATAAGGAAAAATTGTACTCATTCCATCTTTTACAATATTTGAAGAATCAATTATAAAATGATTTCTTTCTGCGTGTGGAGTAAAGTGCATATTAACTCCAACTTTTTCTTTATTTAATAAACGTGGAACTAAACAATAAGTTTCGTCGTTTAATAAAGAAATAGCTAAATTATTTGAAAGAAATCCAGCTGGAATATTTATTGTATCGCGCAAAATTAGAACAAAATCAGTTTTTACTTCGTTCATGGCAAGATTAATTAATTCACCATCAGAAACTTTATTTTCTTCTAGAGGAACAATAAATTTTATAGTTGGGAATTTTTTAGAAATTTCTTCAAGCGAACTATTTTCAACATCGTTTTCTATAGAAATAATTGAATGAAAATTATTTTTTAATAAATTTTCAAATACGTGAATTTTTAAATGACTTCCTTTACTGTTCAATAAAACAACAGAAATATTTAGCGCGTTTGGAGAATCATTATATTTTCCACCCAAAATAATGCAATTAATTTGGTGTTCGTTAAAAGTTGAAGGTATAATATTCATCGCAATTTCCACACTTTGAATTATATTTTTGGCAAATATGTTCTTTTACAACATCATCTGTTTTTTTCCAAATTTCTGCAAAATCTTGTTCAAAAACATTTCCGATTATTCCGTCCAAAACATATTCTTTACAAAAAGGAACGTCACCATTTGTTAAAATAACCATATCACGACGCAAATGCCAGCAAACATTTCTTTCTAACGGTGACAAATCAGCCGGTTTACATTCTGGAAGCAAATGTGCAAAATCATCATATTTTTGAATAATTGCATTTCCATTCCAAAATCTATAAAAACTTTCTAATTCTTCTTCGTTGTAATTTGTACGAACAAACTGAGGATAAACTGAATCTGGCAAAACTTGTGAAATCATTTTAATTTTTTCTAGAACTTCTTGAATATCGTTTTGCACATTTCTGATTTTTTGATAAGTTTGATTTGTTGTTGCATCCAAAGAAATTGCAATCATCACTTTTTGCAAGCCGTTTGTTCTTTCTGCGGCGTTTTCTACAATTTGTTTTAATTCATCACAAAAACTTTGAGTAATTTTTTGTCCATCAGTTTCTATAAATACAGAAAGTGAATCGTAAGATAAAACTTTTTTTATAAAATCCAATAACTGCGGATGATTAAATGGTTCACCCCACAAAGACAAATTTATTACAGCTTGATTTGAAAAATCCTTTATTTTATCTACAAGGTTACAAAAATTTTCAAAAGACATTTGATTTTTTGCTTGAGAAGGATTTATTTTATTTTTTTCTTCGTAACATTTCGGATAAGGACAATAAATACATTTTGCTGTACAAGAATCACAAATCTGAATGTTATAATATGAAGGAACTGTTTTTAATATTGCTGGATTTTCACTTGCAATTTTAGAAAGAACTTCAATATCTTTTTCAGTTTGTGCGTTTTTCCATAATTCTTTACACGAAACAAAATATTCTTTTTTAGAACAATCAAAATTAAATCTAAAAAGTCGCCAGTCAGTTTGTGCAAGAACAGTTTCAATTTCAAAGGAATTTATGTCTAATTTTAAGAATGAAAAAATACTGTCTTTTTTTACGTTCCACTGCCCTTCTTTTGCAAAATTTGTTTTAGATAATTCAGCCAAAATTCCACAAGTTCCTACATCGATAATTTCTGGCGCAAATCCATAAGGATAACCATCTGCAAAAGTATATTCAGCCTGATATTCATAATGTGAATCAAGTAATTTTTTTGTAATTTCTTGATTCAAAAACGGACAATCTGCAAATGCGTAAATTGCACTTTGTGCTTCATTTTTTGTAAGAATTTGATTTATATTTTGAAAAAGTATTGAAACATTCCATTGTGAATTATAAACAATTTTTATAGGTTCAAATTTATTTTGTAAATCTTCAATATCTGTAAAAACAACAAAATCTTTTGCTAAATCGTTTTTGATTAATTCATTAGCCCAGCAAAGGCTTAAATCAAATGCTGATTTTCCATCAAAATCTGGACAAAACATATAAGATGAGTTTTTACTTGCAAATAAAATAACTAAATTTTTCATCATTTGATTATCGGCAATGTGTTGAACAAGTTAATGGAATTGAATAAAATATTTTTTATATGATTGGACAAAATCCTCAAGAAGAACAAGTCTTTTCTGTTTCTCAAATTACTTCATTTGTAAAAGATGTTCTTGAAGCAACATTTAAAAATCTGACAATTGAAGGTGAAATTTCAAATTACAAACCAAGTGCCGCAGGTCATCATTATTTTACGCTAAAAGATTCAGGCGCACAAATGTCAGCTGTGATGTTTAAAGGGGCAACTTTCAAATTGTCTTTTAAACCAAAAGATGGTGATAAAGTAAAATGTAAAGGCTCGCTTTCTGTTTACGCACAACGCGGAAGTTATCAATTGATTGTAACTTCTATGGAACCAATTGGAGAAGGAAACATTCTTCAATTGCTTGAACAACGTAAGCAAAAATTATTGGCAGAAGGTTTGTTTGATTCTGATAAAAAAAAGCCGTTACCAAAGTTTCCAAAAACAATTGGTGTTGTAACTAGTCCAACTGGAGCTGCAATCAGAGATATTTTGCAAATTACAAGAAGACGAAATCCTCACGTAAATGTGATTATTTTTCCTTCAATCGTACAAGGTGAAGATGCCGCTCCTTCTATTGTAAAAATGATAGAAATCGCGAATTTTTATAAAATGTGCGACGTTTTGATTGTAGGACGTGGTGGTGGCTCTTTGGAAGATTTGCTTCCTTTTAGTGAAGAAAGTGTTGTTAGAGCAATTGCAGCTTCTCAGATTCCAACGATTTCTGCTGTTGGACACGAAATAGACTGGGCTTTGTGTGATTATTCGGCAGATATGAGAGCTGCAACTCCAAGTGCGGCGGCAGAAATTGCAGTTCCAATTTATTCAGAAATTAAACAATCGCTTTTGGATGCAACAACGGATTTATACAATTCATTAAAAAACAAAATTGAAGCAAAACGATTATTAATAAAAAGTTTTAATCCGGATATGCTCGAAGTAAAATTCAGAACAATTCAACAACCTTTATTAAATAGATACGAAACTGCAAAAGAAAACTTAATTTTTAATATGAACGAAAAAATCAAAGAATTACGTTTAAAGATTCAAAATTGCAACACAATTTTACAAGAAGCAAGTCCTTCTACAATTTTTAAACGTGGATATTCAATGGTCAAATTAAAAAATGGCGAAATTTTAAGAGATTCTTTGCAAACTCAAATTGGCGAAGAAATTGAAATTATTCCTGCAAACGGAAAAATAATTGCAACTGTAAATCAAAACTAAAACGAGGTGAAAAATGAATACATTTGAAGAAAAATTAAGAAAATTGGAACAACTCACTCAAGATATAAAAAGAAGCGACATTTCTTTGGAAGATGCGTTAAAAGATTTTGAAGAAGGCATTAAACTTTCAAGAGGAATGGAAGCTGAATTAGACAAAATCGAAGGAAAAATTCAGATTTTGATGAACGAGCCAGTTCCTCAAGCAAAAGAAAATTCACCTCAATTAGATTTATTTTCTGAACCAACTGAAGTTACAGGAACAAGACAATGAGTTTGAAAAATCCTGTTCGCCCTCTAAATGCCGAAGTTGCAAGAAAAATTGCAGCGGGTGAAGTAATTGATAGACCAAACGCAATAATTCGGGAATTGATGGACAACGCAATAGATTCAGGTGCAACATCAATTACAGTAGAAATTACTGGCGGCGGAATAGAAAAAATCAGAATTATTGATAATGGTTGCGGAATGACAAAAGACGATTTGTTTAATTGTGCAAGACCGCATGCCACAAGTAAGATTTCTACAGAAACAGATTTAATGAATCTTTCTACACTTGGTTTTAGAGGGGAAGCGCTGGCTTCTATTGCAGCAGTTGCCCGTCTTTCTATAATTAGTGGTGGCTGGAAAATGCGCGCAAGTATTACAGAAGACCACATTATTGAACAAGTTGCAGCAACAGAAGGAACAATTGTTCAGTCAGAAGGATTGTTTGAAAATTTTCCTGCAAGACGTGTTTTCTTAAAAAGAGCGGCAACAGAAGGTGTAATGTGTAAAAATACGTTTATTGAAAAAACTCTTTCTAGACCGGACATCGCTTTTAGATTTGTAAATGATGGTGAAACAAAAATTGATTTACCTGCAAATCAATCGCTAAAAGAACGTTTTATTGCCGCAAATTCATACAAAGAAGATAAATCGCTATTTTTTGAGTTGGAATCTGTTCAACTTAGCGAAAATCCAGATTGGTCGTTTAAAGTTGTAATTGGCGAACCTGCGGTTTCGCGTTCGAATAAAAAAGAAATCTTTATTTATGTAAATGGACGAAGAATTTCAGAATATTCACTTGTTCAAGCTGTAGAATATGGTGGCCAAGGATTTTTTCCAAATGGAACTTATCCTGTTGCAGCAGTTTTTGTGAATATAAATCCAAATCTTGTTGATTTTAATATTCATCC
>SUWN01000032.1:0-18163 GCA_015061465.1 Treponema bryantii
TTTGCAAACAAATTCCAAATTTTTCTATATTTCCAGGGAGAATATTTCCATTGCTTTCAAAATAATTTACGGCTGTAGAAAGATTTTTAATTGCTCCCTCGTATAAAAGCACAATCAATTTTCCTTGACTAGCAGTGTTGATGTTAGTCTTTTGATATGCTGAATAAGCGTTAGAATATCCCATAGTTTCTCCAAAATCGTCTATAATACAATTTGATTTTCGGAAAAAATAAAAAAAACTTAAATAAAAAATAGGATTAAATTAAACATATAAAGAAAAAAAACATCGAGCGAAAAAGGCTCCCGTGAATAACCGTACTTATGCTCCGCCGAGAGATAGCACGGACTTTTGAACATCGTATAACGTTAGAATGTCTTGTCCGTGCTTCCAGTTTTGTAGTTTCTACAAAACTGGTGGCGCAGCAAGATAAGTTCGCAATAAAAATGAGCAGCTGCGCCAACGAACATTCACTCCACCTTTTTCAGACAATTTTTTTTATATGTTTACTTTATCAAATACCCCCAGAAATTTTAAATGAATTTTACATTCATCGACGTTTTTTAGATATTTCCGCCCATTTTAATAAATTAAAAAATAAAAAAAAATGTTAAAAAAAAATAGATTTTGCGCGAGCGAACGGAGGTTGGGTCAAAAACGCTCTGCTTGTGGCAGCCACTGTGTGGCTGGTTCTATAGTTTCTATACCACAAGCAGCGCGTAGCGAGTTATCGAGCGGTTTTGAACCAGCCTACGTAAGTGGGAGCAATAGTAAATTGTTTTTTTAATACTTTATTTTATAGTTTTTTTCTATTATATTTATTATATTTATTGAAACAGAACTTCGAGGAAAATGATGAATCAAGACGAAAACAACAAAAAAGATAATGAAAACAACGAGAACGATCCATTTAACTTTTTTAAATTTGCTGGACCTCAAGAAAACAACGATGATGAAAACAAAAAAAATAACAACAATAAAAAGAAAAAAGGTGGATTTTCTTTTTTTGCAATATTGTTGGGCGCTTTCATTATTATTTCTATAATTGAATTTTTTACAATTTCTAAAACTGATGGATATATTGATTATTCTGAATTTAGACAGAAAATCGAGAACGGTCAGATTGTATATGTTGAAGTTGGAGAAAATGTTTTAATCGGTTATGGTCCTTCTTCTTCTGGTGAAGAATCGGAAAATTCGGAAAAAGGATTAAAACTTTTTGATAAAGCTCCAAGTATTCGTGGTTCTAAACAATACAAAACTCAAGCTGTTTTAATGCAAAGTTTAATCACTCTTTTGGAAGAAAAAAATGTTCAATTCAAATTTGTAATTAAACAAAGTAATCCTTTCTTGCAAATGATTTTAAATCTTCTTTTGCCATTTGGATTTATTATTCTTATTTATTTCTTTATTTTTAGAAAAATGGGCGGTGGTTCTGGTGGAATGAGCAGTATTTTTAATGCAGGTTCATCTAGAGCAAAAGCTGTGGAAGAAGGAAAAATTAAAACTCGTTTTGATGATGTTGCTGGTGTAGATGAAGCAAAAGAAGAACTTGTAGAAGTTGTAGATTTCTTAAAATCTCCAAAAAAATATACAGACATCGGTGGTAAAATTCCAAAAGGCGTTCTTTTGGTTGGACCTCCAGGAACTGGTAAAACTTTGCTTGCTCGTGCTGTTGCGGGGGAAGCTGGTGTTCCTTTCTTTAGAATCAGCGGTTCTGATTTTGTGGAAATGTTCGTTGGTGTGGGAGCTAGCCGTGTTCGTGATTTGTTCAAACAAGCCCGTGAAAAAGCACCTTGTATCATTTTTATTGATGAAATGGACGCAATTGGTAAAAGTCGCGTAAATAATCTTGGTGGAAACGATGAACGCGAACAAACTTTGAATCAGTTGTTGGTAGAAATGGACGGTTTTGATAACGAAAAAGGTTTAATCATCCTTGCTGCTACAAACCGCCCTGATGTTTTGGATCCAGCACTTTTAAGACCAGGACGTTTTGACCGACAAATTACTGTTGATAGACCTGATGTAAAAGGTCGTGAAGCAATTTTGAAGATTCACGCTAAAAATGTAAAAGTTGATTCTGGTGTTGATTATTCGGCACTTGCTCATACAACTGTTGGTTTTGCTGGAGCCGATTTAGCAAATCTTGTAAATGAAGCAGCTTTGTTTGCTGTAAGAAATAATCACAAAATTGTAATGATGAGTGATTTTAACGAAGCTTTTGAAAAAATTGCATTTGGTATTCAAAAGAAATCGCACGAAGTAAAAGAAAAATGTCGTCACTTGACTGCATATCACGAAACTGGTCACGCATTGACAGCAGCTTTTACTCCAGGAAGTGACCCTGTTCACAAAATTACAATTATTCCTCGCGGTCAAGCTGGTGGTTATACATGGACTCGCCCAGATACAGAAGATTTTATGACAAAATCACGTTTAATTGGTGAAGTTGATGTTTTACTTGGTGGACGCGCTGCAGAACAAATTGTATTTGGAGAAATAAGCACTGGTGCTTCAAGTGATATTGCAAGAGCAACTGATATTATAAAAAGCATGATTACTGATTACGGTATGAGTGAAAAATTCAAAAACGTTACTCTTGGAAAATCAGGTCGCGGTTATGGTGGACCAGTTGAACCAGAACTTGTTAGAGAATTTTCAGAACAAACACAAAATTACATCGACGAAGAAGTTGCTCGTATAATGGATGAACGTTACGAACATGTTCTTGAAGTGCTAAAATCACACAAAGATTTGCTTGATTATGTTGCAAAACTTTTGTTAGAAAAAGAAAGCGTTGATGGTAAAGAATTTGAAGATATTGTAAAAGCTGAAAGTAGAATGGATATGCTTGTTTCTGAAGCCGGTAAAAAAGCAGAAGAATCTTTGTATATAAATGCCTCGGCTGTTCCAAAAACAATTCAGTTAGAAGACAAAACTTCCGAACAAACGGAAAACGACAAAACTGAATAAAGGCATAGGACAAGGTAATTTTATTAATTTCCTTGTCCTTTTTTTATTTTCCAATTGATATTTATTCCTAACTATTCTAAAATAAAATCAGGTTTTATATGAAAAAAATTTATTCTTTTATTATATCAATGTTCCTTGTAATGGGAACTTCTGTTTTTGCGCAGAATATTACAACTGCGAGTGCATATTTTAAATCTGTTTCTGAATATTACGGAACATTAAAAGATTATGAAGTTGATTTTGAAATAAAAATGGACAAACAAGAAACAGCTGGTGTTTTATCTTTTAAAGCTCCTGATTTATTAAGAATGGATTACACAAATCCAAAAGAACAAGTTATTGTTTTTAATGGTGAACTTTTAACTGTTTATTTGCCAAATTCTGATGCAATTTTACAACAACAAGTTCAAGATAATGGAAGTGCAGTTTCTTTATCAACTCCACAAGGACTTGCTTTGTTGAGTCGTTATTACACAGTTGCTTACGAAACAGGACAGAATGCAGAACCATTGGAAGAAGGTTCTGACGAAATGGTTATTAAATTCATTTTAAGTAGAAAAAGTACAGCAGAAGCATTTCGTTATATAAAAGTTGCAGTTACAGCGTCTTCAAATTTAATTAGAAGAATTGAAGCAGTAACTCCAAAAGGTGAAGAATTCATTTTTAATTTTTATGATTACAAATTAAATCAAGGAATTTCTGACCAACGTTTTATTTACGATGCGCCTCCATCTGCAAACAATATAAATAACTTTTTATTTTCTGAATAGGATTTAGTATGGAAAGTTACGGAGAAATCTTACAAAAAACTAGAGAAGAAAAAAATCTCGATATAGACAAAATTGCTCGCGAAATTTCTATAGAAAAACGCTTTTTGGTTGGATTGGAAAACGAAGATTATTCGGCATTCCCTGGCGAAGCGTATATGGTTGGATTTTTGCGTAATTATTCTAATTATCTTGAACTTGATACTAATTTTATTTTAAAGCTTTATAACAATAAGAAAATTCAAGAAGCTCCAGTTCCTGTAGAATTACTTGCAAAACGAAAATCTCCTTTTTTGTTGCCTGCCATAATTATTCCGTCGGTTTTAATTGTGGGCGTGATTTTGACAATTTCAATTTTGCTTGTTAACAAAAAAAAGGCTGCACAAGAAGATAACGTTATTGTCGCAAGTAATCAGACAATTAATAAATATGAATTAAACAACGAAAAATTTGCAAAACGAATTTACAAAGGCGACCAATTGCTTTTTCCAAGTAACAACGGAAATATCATTCTTACTGTAAAAGATACACTTTCGTCATTTGGTTTGGAAACTCCTTCTGGCGTAATTTATACAGATTTATCTGAAGAAAATGAAATTGATATCGATGGCGATACACTTTCTGATATGATTGTTTATGTTTCAGATATTTCTGATACAGATGAAAAACGTGGAGCAGAAGTTAGCATTTTACTTAGACATGGTTCTTTTGTTTCTGATAGTGCAAATCAAATAGAAAATATTAATCTTGCAACTGATTTAAAAACTTCTAGACCATACAAAGTTATTTTGGAAGATAATAGAGCTTATCCATTTACAATTAACGTAAGTTTTAGAGGCCCTTGTTTATTCCGTGATAAAATTGATAACAGTAATTCAGTAGAAACATATTTTACTAGTGGTGAAGTATTTACTGCAAATCCAAAAAATGGAATTCGTCTTTGGATTTCAAATAGTAACGTTGTAAAAATTTCTTTAATTGCTGATACACAAACTTTTGACTTTGATATTGGTGCTTCCGGACAAGTTCTTGTAGAAGATATAAAATGGATTAAAGACGTTGACGGAAAATACAAATTGGTGGTAATTGAACTTGACTAAGTCTTTTTTTATTGACCAGCATGGATGTGCAAAAAATCAAACTGATGGTGAATTAATCACTGGATTTTTAATTGATGCTGGTTACAACCAAACTTTTGATGCTGAAAAAGCTGATTTAATCATAATCAATTCATGTGGATTTATTGAATCTGCAAAAAAAGAATCTATTGATGCAATTTATAATGTAAAAGCTGCTTATCCAAACGCAAAAATTATTTTGGCAGGTTGTTTGGCAGAACGTTACTCTGAATTAATGTACGATTCAATTCCTGAGTTGGACGGAATTATTGGAAACGGTGATTTATCTCAAATTGTTCAAGTTGTAAATAACGTTTTTTTGAATAAGCGAGAAGTTTTTATTGCTGAACAAAAAGGTGTAATGTCGGGCAAACGTCCAGTTTTGTTTAATTTTAAAGGAAGCGCTTTTGTAAAAATAACAGAAGGTTGTTCAAATCACTGTTCTTTTTGCGCCATTCCTCTAATTCGTGGTGAACTTAGAAGCCGCCCAGCTGATGAAATTATTCAAGAAATTACAAATCTTGTAAAAAACGGAATTTATGAAATCAATTTGATTGGTCAAGATTTGGCTGCCTACGGAACTGGAAAAGATGATAATGTTTTTGGTGATGGAATTACATCGCTACCAAAACTCAACAACGAAGGCGAAAATCTTGGAACAGATGAACTTAGCGGACTTGCAAGATTGATGAAAATGATTTGCCAGATTGACGGAAATTTTGTGGTTCGGCTTTTGTATATTCATCCAGACCATTTTAATTACGATATTTTACCAATCATCAAACAAAATAGTCGTTTTTTACATTATTTTGATATTCCTTTTCAAAGCGGCGATGACAATGTAATTAAAGCGATGAACAGAAAGGGTTCTTCCAAATCGTATGTAAAAATGATTCAAAAAATTCGTGAAGAATTACCAGATTGTGTAATTCGTACAACTTTTTTGACAGGATTTCCCGGTGAAACAGAATCGGCACACAAAAATACTTGCGATTTCTTAAAACAAATTCAAAGTGATTGGTCAGGCTGTTTTGATTACAGTAGGGAAGAAGATACCCCGGCTTATTCTTTTAAAAAACGTGTTTCTAAAAAAGAAGCAAAAAAACGTGCAGATGAATTGTCCCAGATTCAGCAAGGAATTACAGAAGAACGCTTAAAGGTGTTTAAAAATCAAGAAGTTTTAGTTCTTGTAGAAGAAGTGATTGATACACAAGACGATTCAACAGAAGGACTTGCAATTGGAAGAAGTTGGTTTCAGGCGCCAGAAGTTGACGGTTGTGTTGTAATCAGATACGAAAAAGATTTTGAATCAGAAGTGAACGCTGTAAAACCTGGTAATGTGATTAAAGCAAATGTTCTTGCAATAAACAATGTAGACTTAGATGCACGTTTTATTTCTTTGGAAAAAAGTTTTGAATCTTCGTTGAGATTTTTACCACAATAATTTTATTTTGCTCAAAAAATTAATCTTCTAAAGGATTTACTTTAAAAATCTTTTGAAGTTGTTTTCTTGTTGCATCTAAATCTTTTGAATAAGGCGCACATAATGTAAGTTCCTGATTTGTTGTAGGATGAGTGAATGTAATTTTGTAAGCGTGTAAAGCAAGTCTTGAAAGCAAAGGGCGTTCCTCTTCTTCTTCACCGTGCCAATTGCGTTTTATTTCACTTAAGCGAACTGGTTTTTGATTCCCGCCATAAAGTGGGTCGCATACAATCGAAAAATTATTTGCTGCAAGATGAACACGAATCTGGTGAGTTCTTCCTGTTATTGGTTTTGCTTCTATCCAAGAAAATGAACCACAATTTCCAATTAATCTGAATTCAGTAACAGAAAATTTTCCTTTCTTTTTATCAACTACAGTTCTGTGTTTTGCATCTCCATCTGGTAAAAGAGGAAGTTTTACGCTTAATTCATTCCATAAAGGACGACCATAAACTAATGCGTGATATGTTTTTTGTACAAGTCGTTGTTCAAATTGCATAGAAATATTTCTTTGGGCGTCTGCATTTCTTGCATAAACAATTATTCCTGAAGTGTCTTTATCGATTCTGTGAACTGCGTATAATTTTCCAAATTCTTCTTCTGCTAATAAATCAAGGCGTGGTTCATCAGGATTGTAACGATCTGCGGCAATTAATAAGCCAGAACGTTTATTTAATACAACAATATCTTCATCTGAATAAATTACGGAATAATCATTTTGTTTAGCCATGGGATTATATTAATAGAAAAAATATGTTTATTCAATTATTTTATATTATTCTAAAATTGCCATATTTTATTTCTGTGTTATAATGTTTGTTATGGAAAAGAAAGATAAATCTAAAGAAGATAAAATATATAAAAGACATATCAGATTTTGGAAAATTGCAAAAATAATTATTGGGCCATTCTTAAAATTGATTTATAGATTTTCATACGAAATTGCTCCAAAAATTGACGGGGCGTATTTGGTTTTGTCTAATCATAATACAGATTTAGACCCTGCGTTAGTTGCGTTGAGTTTTCCACGACAAATGTATTTTGTTGCAAGCGAGCACGTTTATAGAGCAGGATTTATTTCAAAAGTTCTACATTATGTTTTTGAGCCGATTGCAAAAATAAAAGGTTCGAGTGATGCATTAACTGTAATGAAAACAATTAGAACTTTGCGCTCTGGAAAAAACGTTTGTATCTTCCCTGAAGGAAATCGTTCTTACAACGGAAAAACTGGGACAATTATTGAATCAACAGGAAAACTTGTAAAAGCCGCTGGTGTTTCGCTTGTGACTTATAAATTGGAAGGTGGATATTTTACAACACCAAGATGGGGATTTGGAATCCGACGTGGAAAAATGCACGGAAGTGTTGTAAATATTTATTCTCCTGAACAAATCAAACAAATGGATCCTAAAGAAATTACTGAAGTTATTGTAAAAGATTTGGCAGAAAATGCTTACGAACGCCAAAACGAAAATCCAATTCAATACAAAGGTAAAAAGTTGGCAGAAGGTTTGGAATGTGCAATAAGCGTGTGTCCTGTTTGTAAAAAAATTGATACGCTACAAACTCACAAAGATTCTGTTTCTTGTAAAGAATGTGGAACTTCAACAAAAATAGATTCTTACGGAAATTTCTTGCCAGATTTTAACTTTAGAACGGTAGAAGAATGGGATTCTTGGCAAGATGAATTTTATGCTGAATATTATAAATCTTGTGATTCTGAGACAATTTTATTTAGCGATGAAAATGTTTGTGTAAATACAGTTACTTCTGAACATGAAACAAAAAATGTTGGAAGTGGAAAAATCTGTATGTATAAAGAAAAATTTGTTTTTGAAGGTGAAGAAAAAACAATTGAATTTGATTTAAATCAAATTTCTGATATGTCAATTTATGGAAGAAAAACTCTTGTTTTTACAGATGGAACAGGTGCTCATTATGAGGTAAAATCAGAAAAATTGATTAATGTAAGAAAATATTTGAGTATATACAATTTAAGAAAAACACTTTAGTTTGCACTGCGAACTTTTATGGAGGCTAAAATGGATTTTTCGTCTGCGAATGTACCTTTGTGGCGTTTTGTAATTCAAATGGGAATTATTGCGTTCACTGTAATTCTTGCAACTATAATAAGAAGAAAAATTCCTCTTATTAAAAAAACTTTGATTCCAACATCGGTTTTGGCAGGATTTATTTTATTGCTTATAAAATCAACAAACTTGTTGTATGTGGACCCAGAGTTTTTGGAAATGGTTACTTATCATGGAATTGCGATTGGTTTTATTGCATTATCATTACGAGTTCCTAAGGAAGATAAATCTCCGGGTGCTGTAAGAACAGCAATAAATAGCGGTGCATTAATTGTAAGTACATATTTAATTCAAGCAATTACTGGTTTGGCAATTTCATTAGGACTTGCATACACATTTATGCCTGAATTATTTAAAGCATCAGGAATTCTTTTACCAATGGGATATGGACAAGGTCCTGGTCAAGCAAATAATGTTGGTTCAACTTATGAAAAACTTGGATTTGTTGGAGGACAATCTTACGGTCTTGCAATTGCAGCGGCAGGATTTTTATGTGCATGTATTGTTGGTGTTATTTATTTAAATTTCCAATCAAGAAAAAATAAACTTAAAAAAGAGGAACATGATGAAATTTCAGGTTCTGTAACAATTGATGAATTCCAAGACCAAGGTGAAATTCCAATTGCACAATCAATAGATAAACTTTCTATTCAAGTGGCTTTTATTGTTTTTGTATACTTGTGTTCTTATTTGGTTCTTGATGGAGTTTCTAAATTATTAGGAAATTATCTTCCGGGAGTTGCAAAAACCGTTTCTCCATTATTGTGGGGCTTCAACTTCATCTTTGGTTCTTTGTTTGCAATTTTATTCAGAGTGATTATTACTCGTCTTAAAAAAGTAAACGTAATTACAAGACAATATCAGAATAATTATTTGTTGAGCAGAATTTCAGGTCTTGCTTTTGACGTGATGATTGTTACAGGAATTGCTTCAATCAACTTTGAAGATATTTCTGGCTTGTGGGTTCCATTCATCATTACAGCAATTGTTGGTGGAATTGTAACATTCCTTTGGGTAAAATTCCTTTGTAATAGATTGTATCCTGATTATAAAGAAGAAAGTTTCTTAGGAATGTTCGGAATGCTTACAGGAACAATCAGCTCTGGAATTTTGTTGCTTCGTGAAATTGACCCAAATTTCAAAACTCCGGCTGCAAATAATTTAGTAAGCGGAAGTGGTTCGGGAATTGCTTTTGGTGCACCAGTATTAGTTTTGATAAGTATGGCTCCAAAAACAGAATATATGCCACTTGTTGTAATTTTGCTTGCTTCAATTTATCTTGCAATTTTGATGGGAGTAATGTTTATAAAACGTAAAAAGAAAGATTAAAATAATTCGTTTTTATTTTATACACCCTCACAAAAAATAATCTTATATTTTATATATAAAAATTATTAAAAATTGTGAGGAAGTGTATGGATTTAAAAAAGAGAATAAAAATTGCATTTGTTTTAAATTTGCTGATTTTTGTTGTTATGTTTTTTGGAGCAATTTGCTCCATTTTTGATTTTAATTTTATGACGACAGGAACGCATAGGTTTAGCCCTGATTTTTCTAGATTCAAATATTTTACGTTAGATTCAAATATTTTGGCTGGAATTATCAGCTTGATTATGGCTATAAATCAAGGTGCGTTTTTACGCGGCAAAAAAAGTGATATTTCAAAAAACGCTTATGTTTTAAAATTGATGGGCGGAACTGGAATTGCGCTTACTATGTTAGTAACTGTTTTTTATTTAGCGCCACGTTCTGAATTTGGTTTTTTTCATCTTTTTGAAAACAGCAACTTCTTTTTGCATTTCTTAATTCCTGTAATTTATTTGATTTCATTTTTAGTTTTTGAACGAACGGACAAAATTGAATTAAAACACACTTTTGTTGGAATAATTCCAATGATTATTTACGCGATATTTTACAGTTTGAACGTTCTTCTTCACTTAGAAAACGGACGTCCTTCTGTAAATTATGATATTTACGGTTTTTTAGAAGGACGGGTGAGTTTAATTTTAATTGTTTTGCCTTTTATGATTTTGCTTACTTATTTTATCAGTTTTGTTTTATGGAAAGTAAACAAATTAAAAAATAAAACCGGCAATAGTAAATAAGATTGCAGAAATTCCAGCCCCAATTAATCCGTATGGCATTTGTGATAATCCGTGTTCAAAGTTATCACAACCACATGCGGAAGAACTGATAATTGTCGCATCTGAATAAAAACAAATGTGGCTTCCAAAAACTCCAGCGGAAAGAACTGCGCTTATGCTTAAAATTGTATTTGCTCCGATTGTTTGTGAAAGTGGAATTACAATTGGCAAAGAAATGATGTAAAGTCCCCAGTTTGTTCCTGTAATAAATTCTGTTGCTCCAAGAATCAAGAAGATGAACAAAGGCATTAATTCAGGAATGTTTTTCATTACGGGGAAAACTGAATCAATAATTGTTTGTGTAAATTCAATTCTTTTGCTTGCGTAACTAAACAAAAATGCTAAAACCATCATTATTAATGGTAAAAGCATATTTTTAATTCCTTCGATACAATAATCAGAAAAATCTAATGCAGAAAGTAAGCCGCGACCAACGTAGAAAAAGAACATAAATCCCAATGTGATAATTACGCCCATTTGCATATTTACGTCACATAAAATTGTAGAAATAATCAAACATGCAATCGGAAGCGCAAAATCAATCATTTTTCCGTGATTGATTTCTTCTTCTTGTTTGCCGCCACGAATATCCATTTTTTCGGAATTTGCAGGTGCGAGTGGACCTCCATTTTTTACACGATCGTCAGCTTTTTTCATTCTTCCAATTGGTGGAATAACTCTGAAAATCAACAACAAAACTACGATGAGTGCAATCCACGCGTAAAAATTGAAAGGAATTGTTTTTATAAAATATTTAAGTGCGTCTTGTTCTGTTGTAAGTCCGTTTGCAACAAATAATCGGCTTGCAAAAACCGCCCAAGTTGAAATTGGCAATAAAACACAAACAGGCGCTGCAGTGGAATCTACAATGTAAGTTAATTCTTCTCTAGAAACTTTGTGTTTATCTGTAATTGGCGACATACAAGAACCAACTGTTAAACTGTTCAAATAATCGTCAATAAAAATGATGATTCCTAAAAGGTATGTCCAAAGCAAAGCGCCTTTTCTTGTTTTAGAATGACGGGCAACAAAATCACCAAAGGCAAAACTTCCGCCAGTTTTTTCTATAAGACGAATTATACTTCCCATTAAACCACAAACGATGATAAGCCAAGCTGTGTCTTCATTCATCATTACAGAAGTTAAACCTTCATTAAAAGCGACAAGAAAATTTATTCCGTCAGAAAAAACAAAACACATTAAAGTTGCTAAAATCAAAGCTTCCAAAATTCGTTTTGTTATAAATATGTATAAAATTAAAAAAAATGCAGGAATTAAAGAAAAAAGTCCAATGTCTACACTTCCATCTACTAAGACACGTTCTGGCAAAAATAATGTAATTAGTAAGGTACACCCAACAACTAAAAATGCAGTAAGAAAAAATCTAAACAAAGTTTTTTTTGGTTCAGATTTTTTTTCCAAAATTTTGCCTTCAGGTTCCAATGGCGTCTCCAGGATGAAAAATATATATGTTTAAAATTAACATCTTTTTTAATATCTCGCAACAAAAAAGGCTTTATCTTGTAAAAATATGCTATATAATGACACTATGATTAAAGAAATTTCTATTACAGTTTTACCAAAAGATGAAAAATCACCCAAAATTATAAAATCGCTCTTAAAAAAAGAATTAAATAAACTTGGAATAAAAGATGATTTTGAATCGGTGTTCATAAAAAAATCGATTGACGCTCGACACGGGCAAGTAAAATTGCATTTGCGATACAGAGTTTTTATTGGAGAATCGCCAGCTGATTATAAAAGTTTTGTTCCTTCGTGGAAAAACGCAAATGGAAATAAATCTGTGATAATTGTTGGCTCTGGTCCAGCGGGACTTTTTGGTGCGTTAAAACTTTTGGAAAAAGGAATTAAACCAATCATTATAGAACGAGGACAAGAAACTTCGCTCCGTAAAAAAGAGATTGCTCTTATCAGTACAAAAAATGTTGTAAATCCAAATAGCAATTATTGTTTTGGGGAAGGTGGGGCAGGAACTTTTTCTGACGGAAAACTTTATACTCGAAGTAACAAAAGAGGAAATATCGACAAAATTTTAAATATTTTTGTGGAATTTGGAGCCGATAAAAAAATCCTTACAGACGCTCATCCTCATATTGGAACAAACAAATTACCGACTGTAATTAATAATATGCGCTACAAAATCTGTGAACTTGGTGGAGAATTTCATTTTAATTCGCAAGTTGTTGATTTTATTGTTCAAGATGGTTTTGCAAAAGGTGTTGTTATTCAAAACACAGTTACAAATCAAAAAGAAAATTTGTTTGCAGATTCAATTCTTTTGGCAACAGGTCATTCTGCAAGTGATATTTACACATTGATTGCAAATAAATCACCATCATCTTTGCAAGCCAAAACTTTTGCGGTGGGCGTTCGGGTAGAACATCCTCGTGCTTTGATAGATTCAATTCAATTTCATGGAAAAACGGATGAAAATTTGGGTGCGGCAGAATATAGACTTACAACTCAAGTAAACGAACGCGGGGTTTATTCTTTCTGTATGTGTCCAGGTGGTTTTGTTGTTCCGTCAAGTTCAAGTCCCGATGAAATTGTTGTAAATGGAATGTCTAGCGCTGAACGAAATTCCAAGTGGTCAAATGCTGCAATTGTTGTAGAAATCCGCCCAGAAGATATTTCAAATGAATTTGTAAATCAAGCTGAAAAAAACAATCACAAAGAACTAGCGGGACTTTATTATAGAACATATTTAGAAAAACTTGCAAAACAGAACGGGAACAATCAAGCGGCTCCTTGCCAAAAATTGTGCGATTTCTTGAACGGAAAATTATCTGATGATTTGCCTTCTACAAGTTATACAGCGGGCGTTGTTTCAAGCAGATTAGATGAATGGATTCCTGAGCATATCAGTTCACGTTTAAAGCAAGGTTTTATAAATTTTGACAAAAATATGAAAGGTTTTATAAGTGAAGATGCTTTATTAATTGCGATGGAAACTAGAACAAGTACACCAGTAAGAATTTTGCGTGATAAAGAAACATTTGAATGTGAAGGAATAAAAAATCTTTATCCAGCGGGCGAAGGAAGTGGTTATTCTGGGGGAATTGTTTCTAGTGCGATGGACGGTGAAAACGCTTGTGAAAAAATAATTGAACGATTGTTGTAATTTGTGTTCATTTTCATTACTATTTTTTTTATATTTAAATAATGATTTTGATAAAACAAAATCAACGGAGGCTTTTTATGGAAAAATTGATTGTAAACAATTATGGTAGTTTTGATGTGGTTCTTAAAAAAGGAAAAGGTTCAACTCTTTATGCAACAAATGGCCGCCGTTATATTGATTTTGTTTCTGGAATTGGTGTGAATTGTTTGGGACATAATTACAAACCTTTGGTAAAAGCAATTTCATCACAAGTAAAAAAACAGATTCATATTTCAAATTATTATTTTAGCGATACAGGTTTGGATTTTGCAAATAAACTTTTGTCACTCACTGGTTATGAAGGCGCTTATTTGGGAAATTCCGGGGCGGAAGCAAACGAAGCTGCTATAAAATTGGCAAGAAAATACGGGCAATTAAATGGCGGCTCAAACAGAAAAACAATTGTTACTTTGGAAAGTTCGTTTCACGGAAGAACATTGGCAACTTTGACTGCAACTGGACAGACTAAATTTCATCCTGAATGTTTTGAACCTTATCCAAGTGGATTTAAAACAATCAAAGCAAATGATTTTGAATGTTTGGATTCTGCTTTTGATGATACAACTGCGGCTTTGTTTATTGAATGCGTGCAAGGTGAAGGCGGCGTAAATATTTTGAACAAAGAATGGGTTCAAGCTGCTGCAGCTGCTGCAAGAAAAGCTGGCGCAATTGTAATGGTAGACGAAGTTCAAACAGGAATTGGTAGAACAGGAACATTGCTTGCAAGTTCAACATTTGATATTGATGCAGAAGTTGTGACTTTGGCAAAAGGAATTGCTGGTGGAGTTCCAATGGGCGTTTGTCTTTTTAAGGGAAAAGCAAATAAAGTTTTTGTAGCTGGTGACCATCAATCTACTTTTGCAGGAAATCCTTTGGCTTGTGCTGCCGGTTGTGTAGTTTTGGATACAGTTTCTGATAAAAACTTTTTGGACGAAGTTGTAAAAAAAGGTGAATATATCAGAAATACAATAAAATCGTGGGAAATTCCTTTTGTAAAAGAAGTTCGTGGCAAAGGACTTATGATTGGAATTCAACTTGATTCATCTGTAAAACCATTTGACGTTGAAGTGGAATGTTTGAACCAAGGACTTTGTACAACAGTTGCAGGTAGTGATGTAGTTCGCTTTTTGCCACCTTTGAACATTTCTTACAAAGAAATTGATGAAGGTCTTGCGATATTTGAATACGTTTTAGAGGGATTCTGTAAATAAAAATTTGAAAAAACATCTCATTTTTTTATTTTTACTTGTTGTTTTCTCTTCTTCAATTTCTGCAAGCATTATGCGAAAACCTCGACAAGTAAAAGTGCTTTCTACGGAACATTTTGATATTTTATTTTCCAAAGAAAGCACTTTTTCTGCCAAAATAATCGCAGAAAACGCAGAAAATATTTTTAATAAAGTTATTTCTTCTTTTGAAACAAATCAAAAACTTAGAATTATTGTAGTAATTTCTCCAGATTCAGACGAATTATTTGTAGAATATTCCCCATATCCTTATAACAGAATTGTTGTTTATGAAGGAGTTCCGCGTGATTCTTCAATTGATGATACAGATTCTTTGCTTGAAAAATTTGAACTAGAAGTTGTAAAAGCGATTTTTGAAAATGTAAAAAGTCCATTTTGGAATGGCGTTTATAATTTTATTAATATGGATTATTTGCAGCCTTTGGTTTTGCTAAATATGCCTGATACTTTTGCAAATGGAGCTGCAACTCAAAGTTACAATCAAATTTTTGGTGATAAAGACGCATATAAAAAAAATCTGGAACTTTTGATTTTTGCAAAACAAAATAATAAATTTCCAAGTTGGGTTGATGTTTCTGGCGCAAAAGATTTTTATACACAAGAAGATTTGGAACTTTGTGCGACTTCTGCATTTTCTGCTTACATTATGCAACGATGGGGCTGGAACAAATTTTTGGAATATTGGAATGAATGTGGCAAAATTCATTTTTTTAAATTGATGCCACAGATTTTTGAAAAAGTTTACAAAATCACTTTAGAACAAGCGTGGGAAGAATTTAAACAATCAATTCCGCAAGTTTCAGTTCAAAATCAAAGTGAAGTAAACGATAATTCCAAAAATCTTTTTAATAATCTAAAATCGTCTTTTTATAAATTCATCACGAATACACCTTATGGAGTTGTTGCCTACGACGAAATAAAAAACGAAGTTATAATTTTTGATAAGAATTCATCTTCCAAAATGCGTCGTCTTTTGTTTTTTGCCACAGATGTAAAAAATATTTCACTTTCGACGGACGGAAGATTTTTAACAATTTGTCATACGCAATCAAAAGAACGTGAAAATTTTAGAGAGGATATTGCCCGAATTTTTGATTTAGAAACACGCCGATTTTTAAAATCAAAATTCAAAATGCGACAAGCAAATGTGATTTCTTTAGGTTCAAATCAATATGCGATTGCGGGGGTTGATGTTTCGCAAAAATTCCCGATGTTTGTTGTTCAAGAAATTTCAAGTATTTTGGAAAAAAATGACACAGGCGCAATTCTTTTTAAGAAAATTTATGATGAAAACACAATTTTTGCCGCTCCTTTCCAAATTGATTTTCAAACAATCGGAATGAAAGTGCAAATTTCAAAAAAAGATTATTTTTATTCAATCAATTTAAAAACAAAACAAGAGCAACTTTTTGATTTTGGCGTGAATTTTTCAGGCTTGAAAAAATTGTTCATTTCATCGTCGGCATTGCAAACAAATTTTATGTATGCGTTTGAATATTTGAGCCAAAATGATATTTCAAGACTTGGCTGTGTGATTTTTAATAAAGAAGCAAAACCTGAACAAATTTTATTACAAACACAAGATTTTGAAGGCGGAATTCATAATCCATTTATTTTTAGAAATAACTTTTTTTATTCAACAATGGACGAAAATGATTTTAAAGTTTTTTCAGTTCCTTTTCAAAATATAAAATTGGATTACGGAAAAATTACAGAGTGTGATTTTTTGCCGCCAGAATTTAAAAAAAGTGAAATTCCTCAAATGGCGGCTCTTGCAAGCGAATATGAACTTTTAAATTACAATCCATTTAAATATATGTTCAAAGGTTCTATAGTTCCATTTTTGCCAATTATGGAAATTAATTTGCGAGAAGGCGTTGTTCTTAATCCGGGGCTTGGAATTGCTTATTCTACACAAGCCGATCCGTTTTTTAATACAGAAATTCTTTTTTCGGCAGGATATTCGTTTTTTGAATTTGATTTTGCGATGTTGGAAAATCAATTTGAAGAAAATTTAAGTTTGCTAAAATCCTCACTTTCTGAAGAAAAAAGAAAATTTACTTTTGCATATTTATTAAAAAATACTTCTACGCCAATTGATATTTCTGCGGGTGGATTGTTCAATTTTACAAAAAATGGTGCGTATAATTTAAAAGGACTGGCAAAGACTTCTTGGATTACGCAATTACCAATGTCGTTTAGAAAATTAAAAATTGATTTACATGGAATGTTTTCGTTTTCTACTTCATATCATGATGAAAAACAAACAGACTTGTTTCCTAAGTTAAAAAATTGGCCGTCTTTAGCAGATTGTTATAAACTGGCGCAAGCAGAAGCTTTGGTTGAATATACAGATGCTCATCAATACGGAAAATCATCTTTTGAAAGGGTTGGAATCACTGCGGGTTCAAATATTTATTCAATGTGGGATTTTTCATCAATGAAAGATAAATTTTCACCAACGCAAATAAATCTTGGATTATTTGGAACTTTGGAGATTCCTTATTTATTGCCAATACAATCTAAAAATAATTGGATTTTTACAATGCCTTCGTCAATTTATACAGAGTTGTTTTATACAAATGGAACGGCTTTTAAATCGGGACTTCAAGTTCTTCTGGCTGGAAAAGAAATTCAGAAAAGTTTTTTTGGAAATACATTTTATTTTTCTAGAGTTGGGCTAAAAGGTGGTTACGATATTTCTTTTGTTTATGATATAGACGCAAAAATTTTACCAGATTTGCGAGATTTTACAAGATTTTATGATGTATTTGAACACACTTCTATAGAACACAGAATCTATTTTGTGTTTGCGTTTGATTTTGCTCCAATTATCGGTGTGTTATCATCTTCAAATATCAAAAATAATTTGGAATTTTCGTTTTATCCTCAAACAAAGAAGTTCAAAGTTAATTATTCGCTAGAAGTAAAAATATAAATTAATTAAGAATTATGAATTAAGAATGAAAAATTCTGAATTCTGAATTCAGAATTCAGAATTTTGGCTTGTGTTTTAGAAATTTACAGATACTGTTAGGTTCATTTCGGAATTCCAGATTTCTTCTAAACTGATTCCGTCTACAGGTGAGATAGAACAACTTCCGTCGATTCTAACTGCTGGAGACAAATATAATCCGAGTGCAAAATCATATGAATTAT
>SUWN01000032.1:18263-21885 GCA_015061465.1 Treponema bryantii
GTTAGGTTCATTTCGGAATTCCAGATTTCTTCTAAACTGATTCCGTCTACAGGTGAGATAGAACAACTTCCGTCGATTCTAACTGCTGGAGACAAATATAATCCGAGTGCAAAATCATATGAATTATAAAGCGAACCTAAAACGTTATCTTGTTTTTCTATGTAAGTAATAGAAGGAAGTGTTGTTGTCATTCCCATAGAAACAAGTAATGTGTCAGGAATGAGTGTTGCTACAAATCCATTTCTTACTTCAAAAGAAACTTGAGATTGGTTAGGAATTGCATCGCCATCAAAGTTTTTGCCGCTTATAAATGTGATTGAAGGAAGAGTTGCGTCTAAACCATAAATAAATCTGTCTGCAAGTCTAACTTCTGCAGAAACTTCAAGGGCGAGAGTGTTCTGATTTTCTGTAGATTTTGTTGTAGTTGTTGTGTCACCCACTGTTGTAGAAGCTTTTGTAGTGCCAAATCTTCCATCGTAAGAAATGTTTGCGCTTGCAGAAACTTTTGAAGTGTTCATGAAAGTGTAATATCCAGCAAGTTGAACTTCAGGAATATTTTGATAAACTGTGTATTTCATTGCATCATTTGTGATTTTTCCACCTTCGTGAGCTAATTTGAATCCAGCAGTGAAAGCAAATGCATCATTTATATTCATACCAAATTTTAATGATGGCGAAAGGAAGGAATAATTATTTACCCCAATTTGTTGAATCATGCCATTATCTACACTATTTGTTTCCAAATTAAACAAAACTCCAAATTTGTCAAATCCGTAGAATAATGCGTATTCATCAACAACATCTTCTCCCCAAAGATTTCCGCTGTATGAATAAGCTAGAACTCCATCAAGAAAATTGTTTGCAGCCGCAATATTTACACTTTTTGTAGAATCAATGCTTGTAAAAGCATATAGATTTTCAAAGTACAAATTTTGCCAGCCTAAAACATCCATGTAAGATGCCGAATCATCGCTTACTGTATTACTTGAACCTTTGTACAAACCAGATTCAATACTGAATGCGAATGTGCTTAAAGTAAAAACTGTAAGCAAAATAGAAATAACTTTTTTCATTGTTTTTCTCCTTTTTTAAATAAATTATTGTGATTAATCACATATAGTAAAATATATGTTTGCAATGTTCGGAATTCAAATTTTTTTAAAAAATAAAATACAAAAACTTAATTATATGGTATAATATTTGGCGTGGGAGTACTTGGGGCATCTTATGATTTTTTATTATTACATTGCAGTTATTCTCACATTTATTAATCTTGTCTGTTTTGTTTACACTTTTGAAGGTAAAAAGGTTAATTGTTTATTATTGCTTGTAAACCTTTTAATGCTTGTTGCGAATCTAGGTTATTTGGCAAAAGCTCTTTCACAAACACTTCCAGAAGCCCTTATCGCATTAAAAATTTGTTATATTGGTGGCTGTTTTATTCCTCCTGTTTTATTATGGACAATCACTTGTATTGCGAATTTTAAAGTAAAACATTGGGTTACAACGCTTTCATACTTATTTAGTTTTTTTGTTTTCGCGCTTGTTTTAACCATTGGATATAATCATGTTTATTATAAATTTTGGGATATAGATACTTTCAAAGGAACAACAATCATCATAAAGCAATATAACTGGACTGCAGTTTTCTTTTATCTTGTAATGATTGGAAATACAATTCCTACTATGCTGATGGTTTATTATGGCTTTTTTAAAAAGAATTCAATTTCTAAAAGAAACACCCAAATAATCGTTTTCATGGAACTTATTAATATTATTCTTTTCTTAATTTCAGGACGATTCAACCATAAAATAGAAATAATGCCAGTAATGTATGTTATAGATGGATGGATGATGATTTATTTACAACATCGAGTGATGATGTACAATGTGGAAGATTGTATTCATTCGTCTATGGGCGCACAAGAAAATAATGCTTATATTATTTTTGATAAACAAAAAAATTACGTAGGTTCAAATTATAATTTTGAGCAACTTTTTCCAGTAGTTGTGGATTGCGGAATTGATTGTAAAATTAAAAATATCCCTGAATTTGATAAAATGTATTCATGGATTGATTCGTTTAATAAAGAAAACAAAAAAGAATTTTCGTTTGAAAAAAATAATCGACATTATAATTGTACGATTGCAAAAGTTTTATTTAAAGATAAAATGATTGGAAATATAATTGAATTTAAAGAAGATACAGATAAATTCAATTATTTAAGATTGCTTTCTTCATATAACACTGAATTGGAAAATGAAGTTAGAGAAAAAACAAAACAAATTTATAATATTCAAACAAAACTCGTAGTAGGAATGGCCAACATGGTAGAAAACCGTGATGAAAATACAGGCGGCCATATTAAACGAACAAGTGGAATTGTAAAAATTTTAGTAGATACAATTCTTAAGTATGATTTATTCTCTAAAGATGAGGACTATTTTCAAAACATCGTAAAAGCAGCTCCAATGCATGATTTGGGAAAAATTACAATTACAGATACAATTTTAAGAAAACCAGGACGTCTTTCTCCCGAAGAATTTGAGATTATGAAAACTCATGCGACAAAAAGTGCGGAATTGGTAAAAGAAATTTTGCAAGATGCAGAAGAAAAGGATTTTGTTCAAATCGCCACAAATGTAGCAAGACATCATCATGAACGCTGGGACGGAAGTGGATACCCTGATAAATTGAAAGGTGAAGAAATCCCATTTGAAGCAAGATTGATGGCTGTTGCTGATGTTTACGACGCTTTGGTAAGTGAACGTTGTTACAAAAAAGCAATGAGTTTTGAAGAAGCAAGTAAAATCATGCTTGAATCCATGGGAACACATTTTGATCCAGAATTTGAACAAGTTTTCTTACTTAGCCAACAACGCTTAGAAAACTATTATTATTATGATAAATAGATGCAAATTCAGAATTCAGGTATTGTGAGCCGAAAGTGAAGCAATCTAAAAATATTCTCCACACGGATTTGTTCGCAACTAACGTTGCTCACTTTTAATTAGGTGCAGCCATTATCATTGTGAATATTATGGTTTTTATAAAAAAAAGAAAAATCGTAGATTTTTCGAATCTGTGTGACAATAAAAAAAGGAGATGAAAAAGTGAAGCAATCTAGAAAATATTTTCCGCACGGATTTGTTCGCAACTAACGTTGCTCACTTTTAATTAGGTGCAGCCATTATCATTGTGAATGCTATGGTTTTTATAAAAAAATGAAAAATCGTAGATTTTTCGAATCCGTGTGACAATAAAAAAAAGGAGAGGAAAAAGTGAAGAAATCTAAAAATATTTTCCACACGGATTTGTTCGTAACTAACTTTGCTCACTTTTAATTAGGTGCAACCATTATCATTGTGAATGTTATGGTTTTTATAAAAAAAGAAAAATCGTGGATTTTTGAATCCGCGTGACAATAAAAAAAAGGAGATGAAAAAGTGAAGTATAATTTTCCAGAAAATCTTTATACAGATGTTCGTATAGAGAAAAGAAAAAGTGCTTGTTTTCAATTAAGAAACAAAGAAGTTGAAAAAAATTCAGAAGTAGAAACAATTACTGCAATGATTCGCGTGTTTGACGGAAAAATGTGGTACACAAGTCAAACTGATGATA
>SUWN01000033.1 GCA_015061465.1 Treponema bryantii
GAAATTCTTTTTCCAGCGGACTAAGCTGTTTTCCCATGTACACCTCCATGACAGAAAACTGTCTTTATTCTTCCATTTTTTTCAACAGTTTTCTACCTGTTAGTGTCCACTTTTAGTGTAGCATCACCTGTACCAAAATTCCGGAAGCTGGGGGAAAATTACAACTCCACTTCCCACTGGTTTTCTTTAAATCCCACAAGGACAGTTTTTTCTGTAACTAAAATCGGGCGTTTCACTAACATTCCGTCGGTGGCCAGTAAATCAAGTTTTTCTTCATCAGACATAGCGGTAAGTTTTTTGGAAAGTTCCATTTCTCTGTACAAAATGCCGCTAGTGTTAAAAAACTTTTTCAAATCCAAACCACTTTTTTGCCAAAGGGAACGCAAAGTTTCTTTGTCAGGGTTGTTTTCTTTTATGTTGATGTATTCATATTCCACAGATTTTGCGTCTAGATATTTTGTTGCTCTCTGACAAGTTGTACAACGTGGATAACAGTAGATTTTTAGCATAAAGGGCTCCTTATAAGACATTCTATTTTTATCCATGAGGAATAATTACAATTTCATTGAAATTGTACATGGTTCGTTCAAAGAAGACAATATAAGGAATTTCCAAACAATACGAATCCCCAAAATCAAAAAATGGAATTGAAAAATCCTTTTTGCCTGTTCCTTTGAAATATGCAGTTTCTACAGTAGGAATAATATTTTTTGCAATCAGAATTCTAAACTTTGCAGTTGACATCATGGCCATTGCAATGCTTTCACTTTCGGCATCTAAAGAATCAAAATCATCTGCTTGAGATAGTTCATTGCCAAAAGAAAATGGAATTAGATATTTATTTCCTGCTTTTTTAGGCAAAACCTCTTTTTCTTCCTCCGTTGCTTTTTTGGGGTCAATATCAAAAGAAAATTCCACACCAACTTCCAATTCAGTATTCACAGGATTTGCAGAAAAGAATTCTGGCATAGGCTCAACAAATTCCTCATTAAAATCCTTCATAAAATCATCAACATCTTCTTCAGCCAATTCCATAAGAATTTTAGAGAAAGTCACCTTGTAATATAAATGATATTTTCCACCTTTGTAAGAAATCGACTGAATATAATCAACACAAGACATAAAAAAGAAGGAAAATATAATTAGTGGTAAAAATAAAAATTTTTGTTTCATACCGCTATTGTAACATGGAAACAGCAATTATTGGGAAACCTGTTTATTTTTTTTCATAAAACATTCCTTTCAAAAAAAAATTATTACAATTCACACATTATTTCAATAATCCCCCCATACAAAAAAAAGGCACAACCTCAAGAGCCTTCACCCCCAAAGTCATGCCTTTTTTTTAATTCTTAATTCTGCATTCTGAATTCTGAATACGTACGGTCAAGGCACGCTTTGCTCAAGGCCTTGACTCGTCCGTTTTTAGGGTTTGTATTAAACCCTAAATTAAAAATTTTGGACCTAGCCCAAAATTTTTACCACTCCATCTTCTGTAACTTCGATGATGTCGCCTGTTTTTACAGTTTCCAAAAATTCTTGTCCAAGTTGGTCTATTGCAATCAAGTTTGAATTTTCCCAAACTACTGACAAAATAACTCCAGCTCCAGCCAATGAATCAATATGTTCAGAAAATAACATACAAGCAGGATTTATTCCCATTGAACAAATCACTTGAATTACCATTCCACCTGTTGTAGAACCAATTGTCTGTGGAAGGCAAAGTGCTTTTCCTGTAATGTTTTTTTCAAAAATATCAGGGTTATTTTGATCTGCTACAATTACTTGTTTTGCATTTGCCAAAGCTGATTTTTGGAAAGTTGCCAAAGTATTCACACCTTGTCTAGAAACTACAGCTTCTCCTTTATAATATCCACCGTTAATTACACGTCCTTTAAATTCTTTCATAACTTACCTACCTTAAATCCTTATTTATCCAATCCAACAATGATATTTAACAATTCATCATCTTTGTAATATCGTGCAACAGAATAAGTTCTAAGTTTATTTGAACAAGTCATTATGCAGCGACTTTTTGTTAAAGGATTTGAAGTATACATCAATGGACAAATATAAGTAACTTCAACACCAGCTGCCACAAGTTTTTTGTATTTTTCAGTTTCCATAAATTCTTTCAAAACTGGAGGTGCTGTACAAACTACAGTTTGGCAAGTTACTTTCTTTTTACCAGATTTTGCCAATCCTTCAATAATTTTGTCTGCCCATTCGTTAAGTTGTGCTTTAGAAAGATGAGGACATCCAATAAATGCCATAGTTCCTTCTTTATCAGGATTTTTCCACATTACTGGATATGATTTGTAAACTCGTTCAAGTTCTGCATCATCAATTACATATTCCTGATAATTTTCTTCAAGCAAAGAAGTTCCCATTTCCACAGCTTCAGGAGTTAAATTTTCTGCGTGATATAAACCAACAGCACCGTTAGAAGCAGTTGCAGCACCAAAATCTTTTAAATATGATTTTACATCATCAGTTAATTCTGTTCCAAGCCATTTATCCAAGCCTACGATATAAGGAACATCTTCCATTACTTTTAAGCCGATTGCAGAACCTAAAATCTGAGGAAGTGGTTTTTTGGTTGTGTTGATAGTAACCTTCCATTTTGCTTTTCGTCCTTCGTCTGTTAAAAGCCCAAATTTTGGAACATAACCGATAATCGAACCAAAAATATCTATCATTCCAGAGTTGCGGTTACATCTTGCGCCCAAAACTGAGTTTGCATAATTTACAGCACTTGATTCTGCCCAAGAAAGAATGTCGCCTTTTTTTGGAATATTTCCCATTTCGTCAAAATAACAAGCACAACTAAATCCATCCTGTCGAACAAGTCCAAGTTTTGTAAGTTGTTCTTCGTAATATTTTTGCTTTCCATATAAAACTGTAGAAAATAGGATTTTATCAAGCAAATTATATTTTACATTTGCAAAATCATTTGGACGAGGATCCATTGTAAATCCTTCTTCAACTTTTAATCCTGCTTCAATAAGTTCGTCCATTACTCTGTAAACAGGTTTTAAAAGCTTTAATCCAAATGAAGTTACTAAATGGCCTTGTCCGTGAGTTACTTTTACAAGTTCAGTTGCTTCAAACATATCGCCATAACGAACGATTGTTTCCATAACTTTGGCTTTTACTTCGCCTTCTTTTCCTTCTAAAATCGCTATTTGCTCATCTGTGAGCTTCATTTTATATTGATACATATTTTCTTTTCCGCCTTTTTTTTAGATTTTCATTGCAACTTTCCAAGCGCCCCAAACTACAGTGCGAAGATTTCCAACTTTCTTACAATCTCCAACAAGTTTTGCACCTTCCAAAGCTGGTTTTGGATGATATCCCATTGAAGTAATAACTGTGTCCCCAGCAATTTCAAACTCTTTTCCATCTTTATCACGAACAACAACGCCTGTATCTGTTACTTTTACTAACGAGGTTTCAAGATGAACTTCCACTTTGTTTAGTTCAAAGAAATCACGCAAGAAAGATGAATTTGCAAGACAAACGCCTTTTACAGCAATTAAATCGTTTTTCATTTCCACGATGATTGGAGTTTTGCCTTTTTTGAATAAATCATAAGCAATTTCACAACCAGAAAGTCCGCCACCGATGATGATAACTTTGTCACCAACTTCTTTTCCGTAAAGATAATCACAAGCTTCAATAGATTTTTCCAATCCTGGAATGCGAGGACGATTAGCCTCAGCACCACTTGCAACAATTACATCATCAAAACCTTTGAGTTGGTCTTTTGAAGTGATTTCTGAATTAAACCGAATTTCAATGTTCAAATCTTTCATCTCTTTTGCATACCACGCCAAAAGTTCTTTATCCTTTTCTTTAAATTCAGGAGCCGCTGCCGCATTGAAAACGCCACCTAATTTATCTGATTTTTCAAAAATCACAGGAACATGTCCACGCAAAGCCAAAACACGAGCTGCTTCCATTCCACCAATACCTGCGCCAACGATTGCAACTTTCTTTGATTTTTTTGCTTTTACGATTTTAAACTTGTTATGCTGCATTGTTTCTGGATTTATTGCACATCGAGCCATTCCCATGTTATCTGTTAAACTTTGGTCGTTTGCTACACCTTTGTAATGCGCCATATTAAAACAAGCATTATGACAACAAATACAAGGCCGAATACTTTCTTCATCATCGTTGATTGTTTTTGTAACCCAAGCAGGATCTGCAAGGAATGAACGAGCAACACCCATTGCATCAAGTTCACCTTTACTAACAGCGTCACTTGCAACATCCATTGTCATTCTTCCAGCACAAACTACAGGAATATCAACAAATTTTTTGATATGTTTTACATCTTCCAAGTTACAGTTTTGATCCATGTACATTGGAGGATGAGCCCAATACCAAGCATCATAAGTTCCGTTATCACAGTTGAGCATGTCATAACCTGCATCCTGAAGATATTTTGCAGCCTTTTCGCTTTCTTCCATATCGCGACCAGCTTCTACATAATCTTCACCAGGAAGAGCACCTTTTCCAAAACCTTTTGTTTTTGAAACAACAGAATAGCGTAAAGATACAGGAAAATCTTTTCCACAAGCCGCTTTAATCGCCTGAACAATTTCAACAGGGAAACGGTAGCGATTTTCAAAACTTCCGCCGTACTCATCTGTACGAAGATTTGTATATTTCATTGTGAATTGGTCTATTAAGTAACCTTCGTGAACAGCGTGAACTTCTACACCGTCAACCCCTGCTTCCATACAAAGTTTTGCAGTTTTTGCAAATGCATCAACCATCTGTTTAATTTGTTTTTTTGAAAGTTGCTTAGAAATAATTTCTTCATCCCATCTGTTTGGAGTTTCGCTACAACTTGCATTCAAATAATCAACATTTAAAATTGGTTTAAGAACAAATCCTAAAGCCTTGTTTTTCGCTCCTTTTACCATAATATCGTTCATGGCAAGACTTCGACCAAAACCAGCTGTCAATTGAATAAACAATTTTGCGCCAGTTTTATGAAATTCGTCCATAAATTCTTTTAATTGTTTAAATTTTCCTTTTCCCTGATAAAGCCATTTTCCGCCAAGTGTGTCACGCAAAGGAGCAATCCCTGGCAAAATCAATCCAACATTATTTTTTGCTCGTTCTAACAAGAAATTTGCAGCTTCTTTATCAAAATGATTTGGTTCTAGCCAACCAAAAATTGAAGTTCCACCCATAGAAGTCATAACTATACGGTTTTTAATTTCTACATTACCAATTTTCCAAGGTGTAAAAAGTGGTTTGTAATTTTCTTTCATAAAAAAAAATCCTCCAAAACAGAAATTATTAATATTATACACCTATTATTCAATTTTTTGTGAAAAGATTGTTTTTTATAAAAAAAATCATTTTTTCTCTTGACAGATTTTGATACTCGCTGTATAACTCTATTTAGAAATATTTCTAATTAGAAAGTTTTCAAAATTGAAAGTTTTCTAAATACCTAAAAAAAATACGGAGGATATTATGGCGTTTGCAGATTCGTTCAAAGCTTTATCAGACCCAGCCCGACGTGACATCTTAGAAATGCTTAGGGAAGGTAGACTTTCAGCTGGCGAAATTGCATCTAAGTTTGATATGACTGGTGCAACTATTTCATATCATTTATCAATATTAAAAAAAGCGGATTTAGTTCGTGAAACAAGAGAAAAAAACTTTATTTATTACGAATTAAACACAAGCGTCTTTGAAGAATTGTTACTTTGGGTAAGTCAATTCAAAAAATAAAATTTTGGAGGAAATTATGTCAAATAGAAAACCATTTTTTACTAAAACAGTTATTTTAACTTCATTAGTTTGTCTTTTACCAATGATTTTGGGATTCGCTCTTTGGAATAAACTACCAGAAGATATTCCTATGCAATACGGATGGAATAATCAAGTAAACTGGACTTTGCCAAAATTTTGGGGAATTATTACAATACCTCTTGTAATGGTAATTCTAAATCTTGTTTATTCACTATGTTTTAGATTTTCTAAACAAGAACTTTCACCAAAAGTAGAAGCAATTTTAGTTTGGATTATTCCTCTTATTGCACTACCTGTAAACTGTTTTGTATTTCTAAAACCAATTGGATTTGATGTTGAACCATTTACTTTTATCGGAGCAATTCTTTCAATCTTATTTATTATTATTGGAAATTATCTACCAAAAACTACACCTAATCCTGTTGTAGGAACAAGAGCTCCTTGGATTAATAAAAATCCAAACGTTTGGAACAAAACACAACGAATTTCTGGAATTGCGTTAGTTATTACAGGTTTGATTAATTTAATTACTTGTTTCTTTTCTTTTGGAAAATATGTTTTTGTGGCTACAATTGCAATTGATGTAATAGTTCTGCTTGTTTATTCAATCATAATTTCTGCAAAAGCAAGTAAAGAAGAAATCAAAACTGAAGAATAATTTACAATATTTCCAGTAAATCTTTTGGAGAATTTATTTGGGCAAAGCAAGAATTTTGATCCACGTGACCAAATCCGTATTTTGCCCAAATAAATGGCACATTTGCACTTTTACATGCATCTGCATCACCTTGTGTATCACCCACATAAACAGGATTTTTTAAGTTGTTTCGTTTGACAATCAATTTAATATTTTCGTCTTTATTTAATCCTGTCACACCAAAACATTCTGTATCTTTTATATATTCACCAAGATTATTTTTTTGAATTACAACAGGAATATACCCATCCTGACAATTGCTAACAATAAAAAGCGGATATTTTTCTGAAAGTTTTTGGATTACTTCATAAATTCCGTCGTATTTTAAATTTTCAGTTGTATTTTCCAAAAAAGTTTGTTCTTCTTCGGCACATTTATCCATCAAAATCTTTTGTTCATCTTTATTCAAAATTGAAAAAAGATTTTGCGCAATTACATCCATCGTTTTTCCAAATTGTCCTTTTAAAATATCTGAATCAACGTGTTTTACATTAGGAAAATTTTCATCAATCGCTTTATTCCACGCTTGAGCAACTACGCTAGTTGTATCCCAAATTGTTCCATCAACATCAAAAATAATTCCATCAAATTTATCCATCTTATCCACTCTCAAACGTTATTAGATTTGTTTATACATCATAAAAAAAATAAAAACAAGTAAATTTGCGAGAAGCACAGCGACGAAGCAATCTACGACGGGAAATTTTAAAAGTATATTGCCACGACCTAAAGGTCTTGTAAATGACAGATATTTGTTTTATTTATCAATTTTCGCCAGTTCTCTAGGAGTAAGAAAGTAGTTGTTACACAAAGCCCATAATTCGTGCTATAATTTTACTATTACATTTATTATGGAGGAAAACTAGAATGAAATATTTTTCTAAGATAACAACTCTTGTTTTTAATGTGGCACTAGTATTTTGCTTTGCTTCATGCAAGAATTTCTTAAATGGTGATACTACCTACACAGTAACATATTCAACAGAATACGGAACTGCTCCAGATGCTATTACAGTGATCTCAGGTACCGTACTTACAGACGAGCAACTCCCCTTTCTTTCTTCAGAAGGAAAAGATTTTGAAGGTTGGTATGACAGCTATACAAAGGCAGTAGCTGGAGTCTACAAGGTTACCAAAAATGTAAAGCTCACCGCAAGTTGGAGTAATACTCATCAATATAATGAAAATATATTTGACAAAATGTTTGCGAACAAATCCTATAATGATACATACAAAAATGCAACAAAGTTCGCAAGATTTACAGAAAAACCAAATACAGACATAGACTATGTTGTTAAAAGTGATGATTATACAAAACTGTATCTCTGGTATGATGAAGATGCAAAGACAATCTTTTATTATATTGATGGGGACAGAAAGTTTCAGATTATGAATGCAAGTTACATGTTCTATAACTGCTATAACCTCACCTCCATAGATTTGAGTGGCTTTGACACCAGAAATGTGACCGACATGAGAGGTATGTTCTCTCATTGTGAAGCCCTTACAACCCTTGATCTGAGTAACTTTAACACCAGCAATGTGACTGATATGTGTAGAATGTTCTTTGGATGTGAAGCCCTTACAACCCTTGATCTGAGTAACTTTAACACCAGCAATGTGACTGACATGAGTAGAATGTTCTATTATTGTAAAGCTCTTACAACCCTTGATCTGAGTAACTTTGACACTAGCAATGTGACTGACATGAGTAATATGTTCTATTATTGTTTAGCTCTTACAACCCTTGATCTGAGTAACTTTAACACCAGCAATGTGACTGACATGAGTAATATGTTCTATTATTGTTTAGCTCTTACAACCCTTGATCTGAGTAACTTTAACACCAGCAATGTGACTGACATGAGTGGTATGTTCTCTCATTGTGAAGCCCTTACAACCCTTGATCTGAGTAACTTTAACACCAGCAATGTGCCTGACATGAGTAATATGTTCTTTGAATGTAAAGCCCTTTCAACACTTGATGTGAGTAACTTTGACACTAGCAATGTGACTAACATGAGTAATATGTTCTCTAAATGTAATGCCCTTTCAACACTTGATGTGAGTAGCTTTGACACCAACAATGTAACTGACATGAATAATATGTTCTCTGAATGTAAAGCCCTTTCAACACTTGATATAAGTAGCTTTGACACAAACAATGTGACCACCATGCATTGGATGTTCTATGGATGTGAAGCCTTTACAACCATTGATGTAAGTAACCTTGACACAAACAATGTAACTGACATGAGCGGTATGTTCTCTGGATGTAAAGCTCTTACAACCCTTGATGTAAGTAGCTTTGACACAAAAAATGTGACTGACATGAGCAGTATGTTCTCTGGATGTGAAGCCCTTACAACCATTGATTTGAGTAACTTTAACACCAGCAATGTGACTGACATGGGAGGTATGTTCTATTCCTGCAAAGCCCTTTCAACACTTGATGTGAGCAACTTTTACACCAGCAATGTGACTGACATGGGAAGTATGTTCTATGGATGTAAAGCTCTTACAATCCTTGATCTGAGTAACTTTGACACCAGCAATGTGACTGACATGAGAAATATGTTCTTTGGATGTAAAGCTCTTACAACCCTTAATTTGAGCAGTTTTGACACCAGCAATGTGACTGACATGGCTTTAATGTTCTATGAATGTAAAGCCCTTACAATCCTTGATGTGAGCAGCTTTGACACCAGCAATGTGACTAACATGGATTATATGTTCTTTGGATGTGAAACCCTTTCAACCCTTGATGTGAGTAGCTTTGACACCAGCAATGTGACTGACATGAGTAGTATGTTCGATGAATGTAAAGCTCTTACACCCCTTGATGTAAGTAGCTTTGACACAAAAAATGTGACTGACATGAAATGTATGTTCACTGGATGTGAAGCCCTTACAACCCTTGATTTGAGCAGCTTTGACACCAGCAATGTGTCTTACATGGATTTTATGTTCTATGGATGTTATGACCTTTCAACAATTTATGCTTCAGACAAATTTGTAACAGATAATATTAAAACTGGAGATAAAATTTTTCTTTATTGTTATAACTTAGCAGGTGGGGCTGGTACTGTGTATAGTAATTCTAATGATTCTCTTGAATATGCACGCATAGACGGTGGCACAGAGGCACCAGGTTACTTTACTAAAAAATAATTAACTTACACAAAAAACTTTACTCCGTTCTGTAAAAACAGGACGGAGTTTTTTTATAAAGTAATCTCAACTAAATATTAACGATTTAAAAGAAATTCCTGTTTAATTTAAACGTACAATAAAATCTTTTATTTAATTTTGACAAATCATAAATTTACCGTAAAATATTATCTATGGATATTTTTAAAAGAAAAAACAAAATTTCAAAAGAAGAACAAGTAGAACAATTAATTTCATACATCAAAGAAAAAACAAAAAAGGATTCTTTCGGTATAAATATTTTGCCAGAAAAAACACCTTCCATTTTTGACAGCAAACTTAGTGGCATTCCATATTGGGATTTGGAAAAACCTTTTCCTTTAGATTCAGAAGGAAACAACTTATCTTTGCTTTGCCAAATCAATTTTTCTGAAGAAAACGTCGAAGGCTCTATTCTTCCACAAGAAGGAATTTTGCAATTTTTTATTTCAACCGATGACCCGTATTTTGGTACATCTGATGATTACAATTATACAAATAATAAAAATTTTAGAATTATCTACCACGAAAAAATAAACGAACAAATTACAAAAGAACAAATCATTCAAAAATACAATCTTTCTGATTCACAACCTGATTCAAGCCCAATTTTACACGAAGTTTGCTTTTCTTTAAAAAAAGAAACCGTTTATTTATCACCAATTTCAGAAGATTTCACACCTTTATTCCAACAAGCTGTAAAAGAAATTTTCAACATAGATTTTGAAGACGAATATTATGATTTGTTAGATGACAAACATTTTGATAATGGGAAAATCTACGGTAGAAAATTACGCACAGAATTAAAATCAAACCAAAGCTATTTATTAGGTTATCCTTATTTTTGTCAGGGAGACCCAAGAGAATCTCCAAATACACCACAACCAAAACCTTTTGACACTGTTTTACTCCAATTAGATTCTTCTACAAACTCTGACTATATTATGTGGGGTGACATGGGAATTGGAAATTTCTTAATAAATAGCGAAGATTTACAAAATTGTGATTTTTCTAACGTGATTTATTATTGGGATTGTGATTAATTCATCTTTTTACACAAACGTAAAAAATCTTTTAAGAAAAAATCAATTTCAATTCTCATTCTCTTTAAGAAAGACAAATCGCTTTTAAAACGTTCTCCGTCGGCAAAATGCAAAAACAAATATTCGCGTTTTTTTGCAAGAGTTTCGATTTTTTCCATTCGTTCTTCATCATTCAAATCTCTCTCGCCTATCAGAAGACTTTTTAGATTCTCCAACGCCTGAATTTCTTCTTCAAAATATTTTTTTATTTCTTCTTTATTAATTTTTTTTATTTCTTTTTTTACTGATGATTTTACAAATTCTTCTTTTTGAGGATTTTTTACTTCCAACTTAAACGGAAAAGTATTTTTTGTTCCTAAAAATAGATTTGGAATTTCTTCAAATAAACCTTCAAACATTTGGGCATAATTTAATAAAACTGGTGAAGAAAAAACTTGTTTTCCAGATAACAAATTTAATTTTACAGAATAAGATGAAAAACACGACGCAAAATTGAATGATGATTTTAATCGATTTGAATTAAGCAATAATTCATTATGTGCCAAAGTTCCATTTGTATGAGTTTTTCCGCAAGAATAAGAAAAATCCAAACCAAACAAATAAATTGGAACATTTTCATCTTGTCGAAATTTTATTGCATAAAAAACACTCGTCAATCCTACAGAACCAAAAGGTTTATTTGCGTACGGAAAAAACTCTTTTGTTTGTAAATTTTCCAAAAATTCACTGTCACTGTAAATGGAGGCAAAATAAGAAATTTTATCTTTTGAAACAAAGTCCTTTAATTGTGGAATTGATGAAAGTCCTGCAAAAAAATGTGTTTTTTGATTTTGAGTTCCTATAAAAGCCTTTAGAATTACGTTCTGTGCTTCTTCTATAAAAACTGCATCCGGAACAATTTGATTTTTCAACAACGGTTGAAAAGCTGTATCTGCACAAATAATAAAATAATCATCTGGATTTTTCAAATATTTTATACTTTCTGCAAAACTTTCGCCAGCGCCTAAAACTATAATCGGTTTATTAACGCTTTTAAAATAATTTTCAATCGGATTTGTACCCGCATGATTAATCAGATTTTTAAACAAATTTCTAGAATATTTTCTACCAAATTTGGTGAGCGTAATTCTGTTTGTCCAAAAAGTTTTTATGCTATTTACACACGCTTTTTCCAATTCTGAATACAAACTCTGATTAAATTGAACGCCCGCAGAAAAATCTATTGAAACTATTCGTTTATATTTTCCATCAAAACAAATTTCTTTTTTGCTATTAAACAAATATTTTCGGGAATTAATTATAATTGGAAGATTGTAAACTTCATTTAAATCTGGCAAGACAAAATTTTCAAATTCATCGTTCAACTTTTTTATTTCATCTAAATCTTTAGCAAATGAATACAACTCTTTATCAAATTCACATGCAATTACAAGACAATTTTCCGGAATTTTTTGTAGCAATTCTTTTAATCCATAAGAAAGAACAGGAGAAAAACACAAAAAAATTGTTCCCGGCAAAATGTTTAATTCGTTGATTTTTTGAATAATCGCTTTAGAAGGATTGTATTTAGAATAGAGATATTTTTCTTTGTATAAAATAGAAAAGCCCTGCGAAGTATTTACAAGGCAGGGCTTCATTTGATTATTATTCAAATTATTCACTCATGAAATTGTCAAAATAAACATCTACAAAATTATTTTCGAGTTTTGGACTCTTTAAGATTGCATTTTGACAAGCAGATTCATCATAAGAGTCAAGTTCTGTAAAAATAGTAGGACTTGATTCTTCATTATCTTTTGTAGTTACTTCATTTGTATATTTGATAACAACAACAAAATCATCAAGTACCATTGGAGAAGAAATTTCATTCATTTTTAATGAGAATGCCATTTTTAAGAAATTTTCGTTCTCAGCAGCTGCACTTAATCCTGGTAATGTATAATCAATACCAGATGCAATTGAAGAACTTGCATAATTTAATGGGAATGGATTAATTACCATTTTTTCAACACCCATTGTTGCACAAGCATCTTCAAAACTTGTATTCATTGCTGCAGAAGTAAAATCAGTTGCTTTTGCTGTAAAGTAATCTTCAACTAAAGTTGCTTCGTAAGATTTAATGTAGTTAGAAACAACAGTTTTAATTTCTTCACTTTCTAAGTCAGCAGTAACAGGTTTTGCATTAGCTTGGAAAATTGAATAACCAGCTGTAGTCTGAATAACTTCGCTATTTTTTCCAACTTCCAAATCTGCTAATTTAGCAACATCTTCTTTATTAGCAAGAATCATTTCTAATTGATATTGATAAGAATTATTTAATTTACCTTCTGTATTACTATAATTTTTATCAGAATATTCAGAAACTGCATCTACAAAAGTAATTTCGTTATTTGCAATGCGATTTACAACTTTTTCTGCTGTTGATTTATCTGCACATGTAATAACTGACATATCATATTTTGTAAATTTTGCAATATTATTTTTTGCATAGTTGATTTTTTCTGCTTCTGGATAATCAGCTTTTGCAAAAGCAACCATATCAAATCCACGTTTTGGTAAATCATAATCTTTAATAAAATCAAGTTCTGCATCTGAATATTTAAGACCATAAAGTGCAGTTGTTCCAAAAATATCACCTGTTGCACCAAACACGTCATCAAAGAAACGATTTGCAAGAAGTGAAGATTCAAGACTTGCACGAGTATCAGCAACTACAGCAGGGTCAGCTTGTTTGTAAAGTTTTTCAGAATATTTTCCATTTTCGTCCAAGAAATATGGAATAAGTTGACGATTTACTGCTTTTACAGGAACTTTGTAGCCAGATTTTTCAACTTCGCTACGATAAGCTTCTTTAATTACAGCAGAATTAAAAGCACTACTAAAAATATAATAGTGTGATGAAGCATCAATTTGCATTCCGTAATTTTTATACATATCAGCATAATATGTTACAAAATTTGCAAAATCAGAATTTTGTTCATAACGGATAGCTTTTCCGTCATATTTACCAAAATCTGGTAATTTATTTGGGTTAGTATTATTTCCTAATGCTGAAGGTAAAACAAAAGAAAATAAACAAATAATCAATATAATAATTGATCCAGCGCTGTAAAGAACACCTTTTTTCATAATAAAGTTTTCCTTATTTTTATAAATTCTTTTAATTTGTATTTTAATACTTATTTAAAAAGTACTGAATATTTTAACATAGACTAGATTTACTGTCAATTAAACTTCATCTTCTGTTAACAATTTATATTTTACACGACATTCTATAATTGCAAGCAAAACTACAAAAATAGAGAAGATTTTAAATCCACCTTGAAATCCTGCAAAAAAGTCATAAATTCCATGAATCAAAATAGACATCACAAGAATAGAAACTTTCTTTTTATTAGATTTTATGGAATAAACAAACAATCCATTTAAAATTGAACAAGCAATATGAATAATATCCGCTGTAAAAATTCTAACAAAAATCTGACCATACAATAAAGAAGCCCCTTTTGTAGTTGCCATATTTAAGTGGTCAAAATAATAAACCGCAGTTTCAAAACATCCTAACGATAAACCTAACATCAAAGCAATCAACAAAAAATCTTTAATTTCAGTTTTATTTTTTGTAAGAGGAAGCAAAAAAAGCATTTTAAATATTTCTTCTATAAAACCGTATAAAAGAAAGGATTTTATTAATTGTCCTAAAATTTGATTTGTAAAAAATAGTTTAAAATCAGGAATAAAATATTGAATAAAAGAAATTGGTAAAATTGCAATCAAACCAAATAAAATTGCCAACAAAAGATGTGTTATTTTCAATTTGAATTTAAACAATAAAACAAAAAAACAGATAAACAAAGGAATAAAACAAGCAAGTAAACCTATCAAAATATCCTCCCAAATATTCGTTGTAGAAATATTACACTATTTTCTGTTTTTTTTCATCTCTTTAATATCATTTTGTCTTTTTTCAGTAAAAAAATAGGCTGTTCAACCAAAAGATTAAACAGCCCTTGTTCTAAATTATTCTAGATTTATTAGTGACAACCACCACAGCCGCCACAATCACCATCGCAAGAATCTCCGCAACCGCCACCGCAGCCACCACAACCTGATTTCATTGCGTCAATTTCTTCTTGTGTCAATTCTCTTACATCCACAACTTCTACATCAAAATGTAAAACTTTTCCTGCCAATTCGTGATTTCCGTTGATTTTGATAATATCGTCTGTTACTTCAATAACCGTAACGATAGAAGGACCTTGTGGAGTCATTACTTGAAACTGCATTCCAACTTCAATTGGGTCATTTGTTTCAAACTGACTTCTTTGAACATCAAGAATTAAAGCTTCATCATATTTACCATAAGCATCTTCTGGTTGAATTGTCACGTCAAATTTATCACCAGGATTTTTTCCTTCCAATTCGCGTTCAAGTCCAACAATTAAAAAACCATTTCCGTGAAGATATTCTAATGGTTCTTTTCCTACAGAAGAATCTAAAACATTTCCATCAACATCTTTTAATGTGTAGTGGATTTTTACAACTTTGTCTTTTGAAATATTCATCTTATTCATCCTATTAAATTAAAATTCTAAATCAGACATTGGTTTTGCGTTATCCTGCACAACTTCTGTAATTTCTGGACACGCATCCTTTAAGTAGCGTTCTATTCCCATTTTTAGAGTCATTAAAGCCATTGGACAACTTCCACAAGCTCCAACTAAATTTAAATGCACACGATAATCATCATCTATTCCAACATACTCCATATCACCACCATCAGCTTGAAGTTGTGGGCGGAACATTTCCATTGCTTCTTTTACAGTTGCTTCTAATTCTTCACTAATCATAGCGCCTCCATCAAAAAAAATGACAAAAATTCTATAAAACCAATTTACTAAAAAAATTAATAAATTACTATAATAAACGATGAATAAATGATAATATAAATCATAATAAAATAACTTGCGAGGTTCAAATGAAAGTTTTTATTGATGGAAAAGAAGGAACTACAGGATTAAAGATTTTTGAAAGATTTGAAAAACGAGATGATATCGAATTGCTCTCTCTTCCAGAAGAAAAACGTAAAGATTCAAATGAACGTGCCAAAATGATAAATGAATCAGACATCACTTTTTTATGTTTGCCAGACGCCGCTGCAATCGAAGCTGTTTCTTTGTGCACAAATCCAAACACAAGAATTATCGACGCATCTACAGCGCACAGAACAAATGATGAATGGGCATACGGATTTCCTGAATTAGACAAATCATTCCGCAATAAAATTATAAATTCTAAAAGAGTTGCTGTTCCTGGTTGTTACGCAAGTGGTTTTAATGCAATCGGCTACCCTTTAGTGAAATCTGGAATTATGCAAAAAGATTATCCTGTTGTAATTCACGCAGTTTCTGGATATTCAGGAGCAGGAAAAAAAGCAATTGCACAATATGAAGATAAAAATCGCAATCCAGAACTTGATTCACCACGTTTATACGCATTAACACAAACTCATAAACATTTACCTGAAATGAAAAAAATCTCAAACCTTGAATACGAACCAATTTTTAATCCATATATTTGTGATTATATTCAAGGAATGAGCGTAACTGTGGGACTTCATTCAAGAATTTTGAATAAAAAAGTTACAGCAAAAGAAGTTTGTGATATGTTCAAACAACATTACGAAGGAGCAAGATTTGTAAAAGTTGCAGATTTTATGGGAGATGGAATTTTAACAGAACAATTCATCGCTGCAAACACATTAAAAGACACAAATGAAATGCAAATCTTTATTTACGGAAACGACGACAGAATTATGATTACTTCAAGATTTGACAACTTAGGAAAAGGTGCCTCTGGTGCTGCAATTCAATGTCTAAACATCATGACAGGAAAACCTGAAGATTATTGTTTACGTTAATTCTTTATGATAATTGATTTTCATACACATTTAGATTGGTACACAAATCAAGAAGAACTATTTTCTGAATTAAAGAATTTTTCTGGAATTATTGTCGCGGCATCTGTTGATTTAGAATCATACGAAATAAATATTCAAATTCACAAAAAAGCAAGCCGCAAAGATTTATTAATTATTCCAACTTTTGGAGTTCATCCTGAATTTGCAGAAAAATATGAACAAAATTTACAGGTTTTGGATAATGCCTTGAATCAATCTAAAATGATTGGTGAAATCGGCATGGATTTTTATTGGGCAAAAAATGTAAGTAAATCTGCGCAGGAAAAAGTTTTCAGATATATTTTGGAACATTGTCATAATCATAAAAAATTCTGTTTAATTCACACAAAAGGTGCAGAAAAAGAGATTTTAGAAATTTTAAACGAATATCCAAATGCAAAACCAATTATTCACTGGTACAACGGACCAAAAGAAATTTATTTGAAATTTTTAGAACGTGGGTATTATCAGACTTTTGGTTGTCAAACAATCCGAAATGAATATTTGCAAGAATTATTAAAACTCACACCCAAAAATCTAATTCTAGCCGAAACCGATAACCCAACCGCAGAACCATGGCTTGGCGGAACTGATTTAAGTGTAAAATTAATACACAGAATTTATGAAGATTTAGCCCAGATTTTAAATACAGAAAAAAATGAATTAGAAAAAATCATTTGGAAAAACGCATCTATAATTTTGCAAGATGAAAAATAAATTCACAGATACAAAATCGCAAAAAAAAGCGGACCTAAGTCATCCTTAAATCCGCATAATTCTGACGCAGGTTTCTGCGCCTTTTATACCGCAAACTAATGTTACCTGCGTCTCCAGATTTGTGACGCAGGCTTCTGTGCTTTTCATACCGCAAATCAATATTACCTGCGTCTTCAGTTTTGCAGGAACTGCAAAACTGGTTCATTATTCTTAATTAATTATTCTTAATTCATCATTCTTAATTCTTAATTCAGAATTACGAAAGTGTTGGGTATCTGTCGAAGTAAGATTTTGTTTCTTTTGCAACAATACCACTTAAAACGATCAAAGCGATACAGTTTGGAATTGCCATAAGTCCGTTTGTAATATCTGCAATTGTAAATACAGCGTCTACAGTGAAGTATGGTCCAATTGCAATCATTACGATGTAAAGAACTCTGTAGAACATTACAAATTTCATTCTTCCGTTTGATAAGTATTCAAGACATTTTTCTGAATAATAGTCCCAACCAAGAATTGTTGTAAAAGCAAAGAATGCAAGACAAAGCATCAAAAGGAATTGTACAGAAACTCCGTCTCCACCAAGGTCAAATGAAAGTGCAGCTGATGTAAGTTGAACACCTTGCAAACCTTCTGCCATTGGAACAAACTGTGGATTACAGAATGCAATAACGATTGCCAAACCTGTCATTGTACAAACGATTAATGTATCAATTACAGTTCCTGTCATATTTACAAGACCTTGTTCAACTGGTTCATCTGTTTTTACAGGAGCTGCAGCAATTGGAGCCGAACCAAGACCTGCTTCGTTAGAGAAGATACCACGAGCAATACCTTTTTGCATTGAATCCATAACTTGTTTTAAAACCCAACCAGCTGCCCCTCCTGCAACAGCTTTCCAACCAAATGCAGATTTGAAAATTAAAACAAATGCAGCTGGAATTTTTGTTGCGTTCATAATCAAAACAGAAAGTCCTAAGAATACATAAACAATTGCCATTGCAGGAACAACTTTTTCTGCAACTTTAGAAATACGTTTAAGACCACCAATAATTACTAATGCAGCACAAATTGTAACGATTGCACCACCAATTACTGTTGCCCAAGTATATTCATTTCCACCCAAAGTAAATGCAACACTAGATTTTACAGCCATATTAACAGCAGATGTAATACCGTTAATTTGTGTCATTGTACCAATACCAAGAAGACCTGCTGCTACACCAAAAATTGCGAACAATACAGCAAGCCACTTCCATTTTTTTCCCATACCTTTTTCAATTGTATAGAATGGTCCACCAAGAACTGTTCCATCTTCTTTTACTTCACGATATTTAATTGCAAGCATACATTCTGCATATTTTGTAGCAGTTCCTAAAATTGCTGCAAACCACATCCAGAACAAAGCTCCTGGTCCACCAGCAGCAATAGCAGTTGCAACACCAACAATATTACCAGTACCAATTGTTGCAGAAAGTGCTGTACACAATGCAGAGAAACCTGAAAGTTCACCTTCACCTTCGTTCTTTTTGAAAATTTGTTTGAAAGCACGGCCTAATTTTGTAAACTGAATACCGCGACAACGGATTGTCAAAAGCAATCCTGTAAACAAGATTAAAACGATTGTAGGAATTCCCCAAACAACATCGTCAATCTTTACAAGAATGTCATTAAAAGTCATGTTTGACCTCTTTATAAAAAAAATAGAGCGCCAACCTATTTGATTGTACGCTCTCTAAAGAGTTGAATAAGACTTGATTTCTAGCCCTGTCCACTTTGCCTGAGATATCGGTTTTAATAACCTTAACCCTTCGGCGCTCCATTGGTTGGTGGAGACTCTCCAGAGAATTACTAAATTAATACACGTTAAAATAGTAACTTTAAAAAAATATCACAGTTATTCATTTTTTACAAGTCTAGGACTAGACAAAATAAAATATTTTTGTTATATTTTAAACAGTTTTGGCGTGGTACCCAATCGGTAAGGGACCGGTCTGCAAAACCGCTATTGGTTGGTTCGACTCCAATCCACGCCTTCAAAAAGACGGAACTTTTTAGTTTCGTCTTTTTTTTTCCATCACGCAGAGGCAAAGCCCCGTGGTGTTTATATATAAATAAGGTGAGTAAAACAATCTTTTTAGATTTCTTATACTCACCTTTGTTTTTTTTAAATCAATTTGCTAAATTGTGGATTTATTTCAAATAATTTTTCGGTTACTTTTTTACACTCTTCTTCATCTGCAAAAGGAAAACTTACATTTCCTCTTTTTTCTGTAGAAATAACAAGTGAAGTTTTATCATAATTTTCTTGTTCATCTTTTGGTAAAGCAAGAACTGGAAATGCACGAATTTGGTCATAAGGAACATACATTCCGCCTAAAATAAATCCATTTTCGTACAAACCATGTCTTCCACTAAACATAAATTCACGCATTGCAATTTCTTCACCCAAAAGTGCACAAGCACAAAAAACAAATTGAATCATAATAGAAAAATTATTTATTACAGAAATTGCAATAATCAAAAATCCAAGCATAAAAACCAAAACATACAAAGCTGATATTTTTTTATGAATCTTTAAAACTTCTTTACCAGCCTGCTGAATTATTTTTTTTTGTCTAAATGGCATTGCAATAAACATCGTAAAAAAAATCAAATAAGAAATAATCATGATAATTACATTTGTTTCCATTTTTTACCTCATTTTTTTTATTTATTTAAATTTGAAACCAATTTTACAAGGGTCTTTTTTGCAGATTCAAACGCAAGAGGAATTTTTTCTACATCTTCTAAAGTTTGGACTTTATAATAAACAAAATCTTGAACTTCTGATTCTTGCGCTTTTAATTTGGAAATTAAAGTTTCCATATCAGAATCTTCATCTTGATAATCTAATTCCGCTGTAAAAAACATATCGCAAGTTTTGTAAACAATATTTTTATATTCATAAGTGTTTGGATTGGAACATAAAAATTTTACGTTTTTTACTTTTGCACCAATTTCTTCCATACATTCACGTTCAACAGCTTCTTCTGCACTTTCATCAGCATCAATAAATCCACCAGGAAAAGCAACGTAGCCTTTTCTTGGATTTTTTGCCCTAACTTCAAATAAAATATTGTGTTTAGAATCTTGAATTATTACACCAACTGCCGCTGCGATATTACAATACAAATCAAATCCACAATCAGAGCAGAACCAACGTCTATCATTTTTATTTTGGATTGTTTTACTTCCGCACATTGGACACAAATTAAAGTCATTTTTCATTTAAAATACCTCATTGTTATTGCATCAGCTAAAGCTTCTGAACGTTTTAATGTTTGAATAATCAAAGGAACAACTAAAGGAATCATAGCTTTTATTCTAGCAAGTTTTCCTTTTTTTTGCCCCAACGCACCTCTAATCAATTGAGTTTTTATTATACAAGACGCTTCTTCAACTAAAAGAGGAATAAATCTAAAAATAATTTCCATAATCAAAATGAAATATTTTACAGGAATTTTTAACAGATTTAGTGGTTTCAATAATTTTTTGAGTCCGTCTATCAAATCATATTCTGGAGTTGAAACAAAAAATGCACTGATACATCCTAACGCGCTCAGCGTTCGTAAAATCGTTGTAAAACAGAACATCAATTTGGAAGGAGTTACCAAAAACCATTTCCATGATGTAAAAGTTGGTTCGCCTGGAATGGATGGATGAAAAATCATTTGAAAAACTGCAA
>SUWN01000034.1:0-17542 GCA_015061465.1 Treponema bryantii
AGCCATTCCGATTGTACCGTTTGCAAAATAAGCGTCTTTTGCTGCTTCGCCACCTTGCGAAATAATTCCGTTAGGAAAATACATTCTTTTGCCCATATCTGACATGAGCGCTTCTACTACAGAACCTCTTAAGGTTTCGTTTAATTCTTGAGCTAATGGATTTAACATAGTGATAATTATTCTAAAAAACGTGTTTTATGTCAATAGAATGCATAAAAATACATAAAATATGGAGAAAAATGTATATTTATAAAAAATCAGTTTTCTTTTTTTGCGATTAATGATAGGAAGAATGGAACGCCTAAAATTGACGTAATTATTCCTGTTGGAAGTTCTGACGGAGCAATTATTGTTCTTGCGAGTGTGTCGGCTAAAAGTAGAAGTATTCCACCTAAAATCATGGAATAAACGACGAGATTTTTTGCTTTTGGACCGATTATTTTTCGGGCGATGTGAGGAGCGATTAATCCTACAAAACTGATTGTTCCTCCTGCACAAACACTTGCAGAAACTGCGAATGCGGCGGCGATAATAACTAAGATTTTTAATTTTTTTACTTCAACGCCCAAAGTAAGAGCTGTTGTTTCGCCGCATGAAAGCAAATCTAAAACTGGCGCAATAAAAATCATTATTACAATGCTTAAAATGGACGGAATCAAAATAAATAAAAGTTCGTTCCAGCCGCGGCCGTTAAAGCTTCCTAAAATCCATGTGTAAATGCTGTGAAGTTCTTTGTTTGAAGTAAGTAAAATTGCGGAAGAAAGTGATGAATAAAGTGTTCCAAGTGCTGTTCCGCAAAGTAAAATCATTACGTTGTTTTTTGTAGACATTTTTGTCATACAAATTGTTGTGATTATTAATCCTGAAAAAATTGCACCGATGAACGCAAAAATATTTACGGGTGAAATGAATGTGAATGGCAAACTGATTCCTAAAACTTGTGCAAAAACAGCGCCCAAAGTTGCTCCTGAAGAAAGTCCCATAATTCCAGGTTCGGCGAGTGGATTTCTAAAAAACATTTGAAAAATTGCGCCGCTTCCTGCCAAAAGAATTCCTGTTAATAAAGCGAGTAGTGAACGAGGAAGGCGGAGTTTGAAAAGAATTATTTTTTGAAAATTCAATTCTGGATTTTGTGAATTATTAAAAAAATCTTTTAGCAACAAAGAAAAGTCAATTTTTTCGGCGCCTAAACAAAGTGAAATAACAAATGAAAAAATTAAAATTATAATAGAAAAAATGATTACAAAAATTTTGTTTTTTTTCATAAAGTTGATTTCCTCAGTTTTTATCTAAATAAATTTGCCAGATATTCTGCCGATTCACCAATTCGCGCGCCGGAACGTGTAAGAAGGTTATCATCAACAATAAAAATTTTGTCGTTTTTTACTGCATCTATTTGCGACCAACCTTTTCTGTTTTTTACAGAATCCACTGTTATTCCTGAATTTTGTGGAATTATGATGATTTGTGGATTTTTTGCAACGATTGTTTCTTCGCTGACAGTTGGATATGCTTGTGCAATTTCTTGAAAAATATTAATTCCGCCCGCTGTATTTATTAAATCGTTTATAAAAGATGAATTTCCCACACTCATAAAAGGGGAATTCCAAACTTCCCAATAAACAGTTGGTTTTTGTAAAAGTTGGTTTTGCGAATTAATTTTATTAATGGCCGAATCAATTTCTTTTACAAGATTTTCTCCGTTTGAAGGGTGGCCCGTAATTTTTGCAATTTGTAAAATTTCATTTTTTACTTGTTCAAACGAATTTGCATCGGAAAGATAATAATCAATGTTGAGCGATTCAAAGTGTGGAATTAAATGATTGTGCATCACGTTTGTTAAATAAACAAAATCTGGATTAAACGAAAGGATTTTTTCTAAACTCAATGTTTTTCCATCAAAACCACCAACTTTTGGAAGATTTTGTGCTTGAGGAGGATAATCGCTAAAATCTGAAACTGCAACAATTTGATTTTCTGCTCCCACCGCAAACAAAATTTCTGTGCTTGCTGGTGAAAGAGAAACTATTCTTTGTGGAATAGATTGTTTTGCTTTTACGTTCGGATTTTGTGCGTCTTTTTTTGTACAATTTGTAAAAGCAAAACTAAAAAAAATGGCAGCAAATAAAAGAATCTTATTTTTGTGCACCATACAATTTGTAATATTCATCAATTTGTTCTTTTATTTGTGGTGTGATGTATTTTTTATCGCCTTCTGTGTAAAGCGCTTGGATTACGTCTTCCATTGTAACGATTGCACGAGCTGGGAATCCGTATTTTTCTGTGATTACAGAAAGTGCTGATTTTTCGCTGTCCAACGCTTTTTCCATTCTGTCTAAGCTAACAATTTCACCAACGATTGTAACATCGCCTTGATCTTTTACGATTGGATAAGTTTCTTCTATTGATTTACCAGAAGTTGTTACGTCTTCGATAATTACAACTCTGTCGCCATCGTTGATTTTGCTTCCTAAAAGAATTCCTACATCGCCGTGATCTTTAGCTTCTTTTCTGTTTGAACAATAACGAATTTCTTTTCCGTAAAGTTCATTGTAAGCAATTACAGTTGCAACGCTTAAAGGGATTCCTTTGTAGGCAGGCCCAAAAAGAACGTCAAAATCATCACCAAAATTATCGTGAATTGCTTGTGCGTAATATTTTCCAAGTTGCGCAAGTTGGCTTCCTGTGATATAAGCGCCAGCATTCATAAAGAAAGGTGATTTTCTTCCGCTTTTAAGTGTGAAATCGCCAAATTTTAAAACCTGACAATCAATCATAAAATTAATAAAATCTATTTTGTATTGTTCCATGTGTTTAAACCTAAGACAAATCGATTTTTTTTACAATAGAAAAGAATCATAAATTATTCCGAAGTTTGTGTTTTTTCAAATAATTCTTGTGTCAATTCTATGTTTGTGTAATTTGTAATATCGATTGTTTTGTTAAAACTGCAAAAATGCAAATAACACGCGATTTTTTCTGGCGGAATCTTTAGCAATTTGCTCGCTGCAATTTTATAACAAGTTTGTTGGTAAATATATTTTTGCGGACAAATTGAATCGTCAGTTTTGTAATCGATGATTGTATATTCAAAATCGGATGTAGAATCATTTTGGAAAATTAAATCGATGGAACCTGTAATTAAAAAATTGTTGTGCATCATTTTAAAATTCCATTCGCAATATTTTTTGCTTGAATTTTTGGCGAGTTTTGCAAAATCTGTGTTGGCAAAATCATTTGTCATGTTGTTGCAGATTTTTAAGATTTTTTGTTTGTCGCTTTCATTTTTAATTTGCGAAACAAGAACTGCAATTTGCGAATCGACGATTTTAAATTCATCATTTGGTAAAATAGAAATTGATTCATTTTGGGATATATAATTTTCCATAAAGCGATGAGTTAAAGTTCCAAAGTCGCCTTTTGAAAAAATTAATTCTTCTTCACCTGCTACAATTTTTTTGTTTGATTCAGAAGCTAAAATTTCTTTTACACAAGTTGAATAAAGATTTTGCGCTGTCTGGAATTCTTGTAAAGTTTGCTCGTCGATATTTTGAGGCAACGGTAATTCTTCCAAAGCGCTCGGACTTGTTTGATTTACATTTTCTTCTTCCAAATGAATTTGTGGATTTTTGTAGAAGTCAGAAAGTTCATCAATTTTTTTTGCGCGTAAATCATCTATATTGTTAGATTTTTTTTGTTTTTGCAAAATAGATTTTTGTTGTGGTTTAATAATCGTTACAGAGAAAGGTTCGTCTTGCAAAGGAAGCATAGAATCTTCTTGTAAAGAATTTAAATCTAAAGTGTAAAAATCAGGATAATAGGAATCTACAACGCGGAATAAAATGGAATCGCCTTTTTTACCGATTGAACCGTCTTTTTTTATAGGGATTGTTCCCACCAAATAAAAATCTTTTACTGCGCGAGTACAAGCAACGTAAATTAAACGACGGAATTCTGCTTCTTTTTTATTTTTTTCAAGTTCTTTTTGATTTTCGTGAAAGAAATTTGAGCCGTTTTTTGGTTTAAAAGAAACGCCTGTTTCTTTATCAAAATATGCTTGTTCTTCGCTATCATTTTTTAGAACAGAAACACAACCGAGTATAAAAACGTGTTCAAATTGTAACCCCTTACTTTTGTGAATTGTCATAATTTGAACTGACGATTGTTTTTCTAAAGGATACGAAATATCTTTTGCGTCCAAATCGGAATCTTCTTTGCCATAACTGCCTTTTTCTGAATCGCGGATATTTGATAATTGGTCCACAAACCAAGCAAGGCTTAAGCCTTCTTGTTCAACAGAGCGCGCTAATTCAAAAAGCAAATCGTATTGTTCTGCAAAAAGTGCAACTGTGGAAGAAAGCATTGTTTCGTAGCGATAACCGCAATCATACCAAAGTTGTGAAATTGTTTTTGTAATTGGTTGTTTAAGAAAAATTTTTCTTTGTTCTGTGTAAAATTTTTGTGCAGAATCGTATTTTTCAAAATCATCTTGTGATAAATGTTCTTTTATTTTTTGTGAAAAATCAGGATTAAACGCAACAAAATCAATTTCATTATTTATAAAACAAAGCAGGATGATTTGCATGGAATTTTGCGATAATCCAACGAATGGCGAACACAAAAATGCGGAAAAAGCGTTTGTATCACTTGGATAAACGCACAATTTTAAAAAGTTGTAGATGTCATTTATTGGCGCGTCGTTAAAAAGTTTGGATTGTTGGTCTAATTTAAAAGGAATTTCAAATTTTTCAAGCCAACGTGTAAGATAATGGCGATGAGTTCTGCTTTTGTCCAAAATCGCAAAATCTGAATAACTGCAATTTGTTGAATCGTGAATTTCTTTGATTTTTTTTGCCACGAAAAAAGCTTGTTGTTCAGTGGAATTTAAAAAATCGTCTTGTGAAGATTCGTGTTTTTGTGAAAATTCTTCATCTTGTATTAAAAGCGCAAAGTGAGCATTTTGCGCTGTGCAATTTGTAGGAATAACGGAATTTTGGGTTGCGATGGCAGATTCTGAATAATACGCTTCGTAATCAAGTTGTTCTTCTTGCGATTGATTTGATAAGAAAACCGTGTTTTTATTTGCAAATTCGATTTTATCTTCTTCATTTAATTGCCAGCCACCAAAAATTGAATTGAAACTTTTTAAAAGAGCGTCGTTGGAACGATAGTTGTTTGACATAAAAAGTGTAGAATCGTTTCCGTTGATTTTTTGCAAATCTTTTTTTAGTGAATTAAAAACTGAAACATCGGCGCCGCGGAATTTATAAATAGATTGTTTTTCGTCGCCTACAAAAAATAATTTGTCTTTGTGAATTAAATTTTTTATTTCATGATGAAGTTTTTCTTCGTTGTCTTTTTCAAATCTAAATTGCAAATCATAATCGGGATTTTCTAACGAAAGCAAAAACAACAAATCTCTGTTTGCGCCGTTGTTATCCTGAAATTCGTCAATCATGATTTTGTCGTAAGCGATGATTTCTTGTTTGCGTAAATCTGAAAAATCAACAAGAACTTTGAGCGCCATTTCTGAAACGTCGTTAAAAGTTAAAGCGCCAGTTTTTCGTTTGGAATCGTTGATTTGTTGTGTAAATTCGTCGAGCAAAACGCACAATTCTCTTATAAATGGATATTCTAAAATATACGAAATGCAAGAATGAACTTTTACGATTGTTGCAGAATATTTTTCATTAAAAAATTTTACAGATTCTTTAAGATAAGCAACTCCTGCAAAACCTTTGTTTAAAGGAATTTTACCAAGTTTGTAAAGAAAGTCTTGTAATTCACTAGCAGAAGTTGAAAGTTCTTCGTAATTTGATTCAAAATCTTCTTTATTAATTGTGAAAAAATTTGGGTTACAATCATTTAAAAAAGCAAACTGAGGAAGTGGTTTAGAAATATTTTCCAAATCATTTTTTAGCGCAAAAAAAGAATCCTTTACTTCGGCAATTAAATTTTGCCAAACAGTTGCGATTTTTTCTTTCTGAATTTGGATTGAATCTATAAAAAAATCCTTTTTTGTTGCAAGCGAAGTGTATTGTAAAACCAAAGAAGCAAATGTGTTTTCTGCAAAATCTTGTAGCGCGCCAACTTTTGCAAAATGAAGAATTGCTGGATTGGAACTGTGATTAATTACAAATTCCAGCGCCGAAGTTTTTACGTTGCTTTCACTTTGGGAACTTCCTGTAGAAAAGTCTGGTCGAATTCCGTAGCGATTTGCCGCTTGTTTTAAGATTTTTCCACAGTATGAATCTAACGTTTGAATGGAAACATTTGAAAAAGAATTTAGCGCTTGTTCGGCACGTTTTTTTTCTACAGGCGGACAATTTGGATTATTTGCAAATTCGCTTAAAATTTTATAAATGCGTTCGTACATTTCGCCGGCCGCTTTTTTTGTAAAAGTAAGCGTAAGGATTTTTTCGGCTGAGATGTTTTGCGACATAACAAGCCACGCGAATCGAGTTGCCAAAGTTTGCGTTTTTCCAGAACCGGCGCCGGCTGCAACAACTGCGTTTCCAATGTGGCAACAAACTTTTTTTTGCGAATCATCTAATTTTTTTTCAAGCAAATCTAAATATTCATAAGTATTCGACATTTTTTTACCTCGATTAGTTTTTTTCAAAAGAGAGCGATTTTCCGGCAACTGTAAAAGTTGTTCTACAAATGGATTTGTAATCACAAGTGATACAATCTGAATATGTGTCTAATTTTCTAAAAATATTTGAAGAAACAATCGGCTCAAATTTTAGATTTTTGATTTGTTCATAAAAATAATCTGTGTATTTACGGAATTGCAAAAGTGTATCTTGAAATTCATCAATATAAACAGCGCTTGTGCGTGGAGCTTTTTCTTTTACGATGATATCGCTAAATTCCGCTTTAGAAATTGATGCGAAAGAGGCTTGCGTAATATTGAAAGTTTGTGCGTTAAATTTTTCTTGAATCAAATCAACAAATTCTGCCATTTGGAAATCAGCAATTTCTCCAGTTTCTTCCTTTGCTTTACATTCGTTTGCAGATTTTGTCTTAGTCGCTTTAAAATCCAAAATTGCAGTCGGAATCATTTCGCCTTCAATTCGATTTCCGTCACTTAAAACTGTGTCCAATCTTCCGTACAAAGCGTAGTTATCGTTGATTTTTTTCCAAAGTTCTTGCTCTGTAGAATAGATTGTGTATCCACCGAATTTTTTGCAAAGTTCAATTACAAAATTAAAAACGGTTTGAATAATAACGTCTTTTTGCGCCAAAAGTGTTTTTAGAATCAAAGGAGTTTTTTGGTAACCAAGCCCGATTGTGTGATTATTTTCATCTTTTTGCGTACTTGTCAGTGCTTGCTCAACGAGGGAATCAATTGTGTTTTTTAAGAATGTTTCGAGTTCTTTTTTTTCTTCGTCTGTTTTTTCTGTGTAAAGAGGAAGAATTGGCTTGGATTTAGAAATTTCGGCAAGTTTTATAAACAAAAGTTCTAAAATTTTGTGAAAAATTGTTCCCATGTCGTAAATTCCCATCAAATTTGTTTCTAAAGAATCTTCTTTTAATTTGAGACAACTTTTATAAAGCCATTTTCGCGGACAAGGGAAAAAATAACGCAAATCCGTTTGTGTAATTTTTACGATATTTTCGCCACAATCTTTTTCTGCGTTGCATCTGTATGGATTTTGCTTAAGAACAAAATCAACTTGGTTTTGCAAAAGCGAAGTTAGATTTTCATCAGAATTTTTGTTAGAAACTGATACGGCTTTTTTCCAATTGTTGAATTGTTCAGCTTGTTTATCAGAAATTTGAGTTTGTCTTCCGTTTAAGAAAAGTTCTTTTTCATTTTTTATAAAATCATCGCTATCCAAATAATTGAGCGCGGAATTCTCGCGCAAATTTATAAAATTGTGCGGGATTGAAAATCCGCTAAAAGTTTCTTCTGCGCCAAAAAACACGGAATTTCCAGTTTTTGCATAAAGGCGCAAAAAAGCCGAGCTTACATCCGTGTTCAGCGAATTTGTGTTCAATTGTTCTTTTAAGTTTTCGCGTTTTGTGTCAGTTAAAAAATCAAATTGTTTGTAAACGATTGTTGCTGATTTTTGGTTACAATTTATAATGACGTTATATTTGTAAGACGCGCACGCTGCAACTTTGTAATCGTAAATATTGATTCCGCCACGTTTTTGTTGCGGTGTATATTTTTTTTGCGAAAGTTCGTTTAAGAAAAATTCGTAGTGATTTTGGATGTTTTTTGTAATTTCAAAATCATTTTCTATGTGAATCAATTCCGAAAGACAACTAACACATCGGCTCAAAATATTGTCTGCTTCTTGTGTGAAGGAATCTTCGTCCAGCAATTCAGTTTTAAAAATGAACCACGCTTGTCGGATTTTTTCAAAAGAAGTCGCTTTACAGATTTTTTTAATATTATTTTTTATTTTGTAGTAAAAATTGTTCAGCAAATCCCATTCGTTGTTTGCTTTGAGGGATTCTTCCCAAGTGTCTTTTTGAACAAGTTTTCCGTTTTCTTCATCCTGATAAGAACAAATTGTGTGAAGTTCGCAACCTTTTGTAATAAGTTGATTACAATAATCGTGAGGATTTCCGTCTTTATCAATTTGCTTCCAAGGAATGTAACCATTTAATACAAGAGTTCGGACAGAATCGTAAGAAAAGTTTGAAGTGTAACATTCGTAAATGTGTTCAAAAATATTTCCGGCCGCGTTTGTTGTAAAAGGAACGCCGGCTCTTGTAATGAAAGGAACACAATAAAGATTTAATTCGCGTTCAACGTAAGGACGAATTTGGTCCAAATCCAAAACGTGCAACGCAATTTGGTCCCACGCAACGCCTTTAGAATGCAAATCGCGAACATACAAAGCCATTTTTCTTAATTCAGTGCGTGAATCTGCAAAGAAAAATCCTTCTGGTTTGGAATCTTCTGTCTCAGAAGTCATTGTAAATTGTGTGATTTGAGGCGCGTTATCTAAAATATTTTTATATTCAGCGTAATCTTCAAAAATATTCGGCCAGAAAATTACAAAAGATTTATCTTCTGCCAAAAAATCTGGCGTAATCCAAGATTGCTCGAACATTTTATTTTCTTGCAAAAATTGTGAATAACGTTTGTACAAAAGTTCATAATCGGAATCTTCTTCGTCATTGATAGAATTACATTTATACCAAAAATCAAGGGCAGGAAGATTTTTTGCAAGCCAATCTGTAAATGCGACGGAATTTTTGGCAAGTTCTTTATCAGTTGGAACAATCGATTTAAAAAGAGGGTTATTTTCTAAAACATTTTTTTTGTGTTCTGCCAAAAGATTGTGAACAAATATTTTTCGCAAAATGCTTGGAACTGCGTGAAAGCCTGCTTGTTTTACAGACAGATGTTTTTCTTTAAAATTATCCCACGCAATAAATTGGTCAGTAGCGATTGCTGAAACTCCAGATTCATCCGGATTTTTTACACACCATTCTGCCCAAGAATTTGCTGCAACATCCGAAGAAAAAACAAAAACGCTTTCTGGATTTAAATTTAATTGTTCAGCAATAATTTGCGACATTTGGGAAGGATTTATTTTTTTTGCTTGCATAAAAAAGATTCCTAATTCACGAGTTTTATATAAACAAATTATAAATCAGGAATAACAAAAAAACTAGATAAAAGCAAATTCTGAATTCAGAATGCAGAATTGGGGTGCAGGTTACTGAACATATTTTACCGTAAATTGATTTTACCTGCGCCTCTTGTTTTGCAGGAGCAAAACAAGTTCATGCGTTGGTGAAGGGCGCGTGTTTTAGCGTAAAAAAGGGACTGTCAAAATGTTTGGCAGCCCCTTTTTTATTTAACTTTCAACTTCTCAGAAATTACGTTAGTAATTTCGAATCCGCGTGGCAACCTTTTCTTGTAAAACAATATTTTTTACAAAAAATCTCACTTTTTTCTCAAAAATGGTCCGAAAAATCATTTTTTGTCCATATTACTTATAGGGAATAATTCAGAATTCAGAATTATTAAAAAATATTATAAAAAAAGGTGGATTAAGATTATGACATTCAAACCGATTGAAGAATTAACTTTCACAGATGATTTTATGTTTGGCTATGTTTTACGTGACCCAGAAATCTGTAAAACATTATTAGAAACCCTTCTAGGAATTCAAATAGAGTACGTTGAATATCCTGAACTTCAAAAATCAATCAGCTCATTCTATGAGAGTAAGGGGGTTAGATTAGATGTTTATGTAAAAGGTAGCAATAGAGTTTTTGACATTGAAATTCAAAATGATTTTCAACTCGCTCTGCCTAGAAGAACTCGATATTATCAATCTATGATAGACATAGACGATTTATTAAAAGGAGCAGATTATTCGCAACTTAACGATAGTTTTGTAATCTTTGTTTGTCAGTTTGACCCTTTCAATGCCGATTTACCATGTTATACTTTTAAGAATTTATGTTTAGAAAATAAAAACATAGAATTAAGCGATGGAACTACAAAAGTAATTTTCAATTCTTCAGCTTACGAAAAAGAAAATAATCTAGAAATTTCTGCTTTCTTGAAGTATATTAAAACTAAAGTTCCAACAAGCAATTTTACAGACAGACTTCATCGTTTAGTTGAAGAACACAAACTTAATAACAAATTCAAAAATGAGTATTTAGCTATGAATTTACATGATAGGGATATTACACGTAAGGCTTTTCAAGAAGGTGAAACATTGGGTATTGAAAAAGGTATTTCCCAAGGCGCTGAACAAGCAAAAATTGAAACTGCAAAAAATCTTTTAAAATATGGCGATTCTATAGAAAAAATTTCCATGATTACAAGGCTTCCTTTAGAAAAAGTTCAACAACTGCAAGCTGAAATAAAAGAATCGGTTTGTAAAAATTCCTAGATTTTCTATTGCAAAAAATCTAGAGAGATTGTGTCGCCAACTTGGATGTTATTATTTTTAAACCAACCTTGTGGAACTTCTAGCGCGTATCTTACAGAAACTGTGCTTACAACTGAAGAAAGACTGTAGGGTGTCATGTCAAAAATATTTCTGATTTTTCCTTTGGAATCGATGTACGCGATAGAAAGAGGATGTGGTGTATTTTTCATCCAGAATGAAAGAATCTGGTCTTGCTTAAAAATAAAAATCATTCCAGTTCCGTCTGGAATTTTTTTTCTGTTCATAAAACCGTAGTTTCGTTCTTCGGGAGTTTTTGCGATTTCTGCAATTACGTCAATTGTTGTTTTATCTGCGCGTTCAATTGTGATTTTTGTAGTCGGAAGTTTATTTTTGCAACTTGCACTTGTAAAAATTGTTGCAAACATCAAAATAATCAAAAGTTTTTTCATAGTTCGTCCAAAAACATTTCTCGTGTTAATTCAGTTGGTGATAAATCGATTTTAGAATCTTGCAAACTTTGGAAAATTTCGTTGTCCAAATATTTGAGAGTAAGCGGTTTTTCCAAAATCAAAGTTGTTTTTTCATCCTGCCATTTTGTTTGTTGAGGATTTAAAAAATCTGGTTCGCCGTATTTTTCTGTCAAAGTTGTAAACACGCTATAATAATCCATTTTTTCTGTATTCACGTTTATTGTGATTGAATAAAGAATGTCATCATGGAATTGAAAATAGCATTGTGTTAAAAAATCTGAGCCTAATTTTTTGTATGTATCAGTTTGAATAATCACTGTGTTTTGGTCTGGAGTTAAAGAAACGTCGCGTTCGCCTTTGTAACCAAACGCAGAATTTCTTTTTAATTCAGATTTAGTTTGTTCACAATCCATCCCAAGTTGAACATTCATATATCCACGTGGAAGTTCCTTGGAAAAAGCAAATGAGAGAACAGAAAAAAATATTAAAGAAAATAAAAGTGTCTTCTTCATATTTAAGTTATCGGAGAAGAATTTACGGTTCATTACTTTTTCTTAAGAAAGCCGAAAGTTTTGCAATTTCTAAACAATCTTTTATAAGGATTTTTCCATTGATGATTTTGATATTGGAAGATTGTTGGAAATCATAAATTGCTTTTGGTTGGTAGTCAGATTGAATTCCGCACATATTTGCTAAATCTTTTGGTGTTAAATCTGTTTGATGTGAAGTTCCAATTCTGTCTGCAACAATTTTCTGTTTTTCTAATTGAAGTGCAAGCATATCTAACATTTTATTTACAGGATCAGAAATATTTGCGTTATCTAATTGTCTGTACATGGACCAAAGTCGTTCTGCAAAAGTTGTTGTAAGGCGCGAAATCAATTGTGGTTGGGTTGTTACCATGTGATTAAAGTTCTGGTGATTTATAACCATCAAGGAACAATCTTTGTGAGCGATGGCACAAGCTGAACGTGGTTTGTTTTCGAGTAATGCCATTTCTCCAAACATATCGCCTTTTTGCAAAATTGCGAGTGTAACTTCTGTTCCGTTTACAATTTTAGTGATTTTTACTTCGCCAGATTGAATGATGAACATATCAGAACCAGATTGTGCTTCTGAGAAAATCATTGTATCTGCTGAATAACTTCTAGTTAAATCTTTTGTTGGTTCAAAACAAACATCGCTTACACGTTGTCTTAATGCTATAAATCGTTGTTTTGCTCTGTCAGCTGCTGGTCCAACAGGTTTTGTTTTTAAGTATTGATAGTATGCAAAAGTGGCAATGCTAATTTGCATGTTTTTTTCGTAGAATTCTGCAACTTTATAAATTTGTTCAGCGGAATCTGAGACAACAGAATTGAGCGTTGCTTTTGTAAGCATTTGATTCATTGTGCGCATTCTGTTTGCAAAAGTTTTAATGATTTTTAGAGCAACTGGAGTATTGTTTTTAATCAAATCAGGATATTGCTCTTTTTTTACAGAAATTAAAACTACGTCAGTTTGTGCAATTGCAGTTTCTATTTGTGAATGACCTGACATACAAGGAACAACGCCTACAAAATCTCCTGCTCCTAATAAATAAGATTGTGTTCCAGACCCAGAAGATTTAAAACATTGAACTGCGCCTTTTTGAATAATATAGAATTTATCGTTGTTAGAGTTTCCTTCAACGATGATATAAGAGCCTTGTTTAAAATTTACAATCTGTAATTGAAGCACAGTTTTTCTCCCATAGTTATATATTTTATTATAAAACTAGTCTTATTTTTGGTCAATTAATTAGATTATCGACAAAAATAATTTCAGGTTCAAGAATAAAATTATATTTATTTTTTACAACTGATTTTACATGTTCAACCAAATTTTTTACGTCTTTAAAAGTTGCGTTCCCTGTGTTTATGATGAAATTTCCATGAAAAGGAGCAACTTGCGCACCACCGATTTGGAATCCTTTTAATTCACAATTGTCGATGATTTTTCCAGAAGGAAGCCCAAATTCATGATTGTTTTTAAAAACACTACCTGCGCTTGGAAAAGCAAAATGGCCTTTAGAAACGCGTTCATTTATAAAAAATTTGCAAGATGATTTTAATTCTTCTATATTAGTGCATTTTTTTAAAACAAAAGTAGAACTTAAAACGAGTTTTGTTGAATCTTGAAAAGGTGATTTTTTATAAGCCCAATCTTCTGAGTTATAAGAATAATTTTTTATGGAAAGCGAAGTTTTATCTAAGTAACAAACTGAATGTAAAATTTGGCAGATTGATTTTTCAAAACATCGAGCGTTCATATAAATTGCGCCACCAACAGAACCAGGAAGCCCAGCGAATTCTTGAATACCGTCCAATTCCTTTTTTATACAAAAATTTGTGAATGATGAAATTGACGCGCCGGCTTGGCATTCCACAAAAAAATCGTCATTTTTTGTAGTTAGCGTGATTTGATTTAATTTTCCTGTAGAAATTACAACGCCTTTAAATAAATCATCAGTAAAAACAATGTTGCTTCCGCCACCAAGCACAAAATAAGGAAGGTTATTTTGCTGAACGATTTTTACCGCTAAAATAAGTGAATCAAAATCAGCTGGTTCTAAAAAAAGTTCCGCATTTCCTCCGATTTTAAAAGTTGTTTTGGGAGCAATAGGTTTGTTTGGCGTGATTTCTCCATTGAATGAAGAAGATAATTCTTTTAAAATTTGTTCTACGTTAGTCATTAATTAAAGTATATATTAAAAAGAAAAAATATGTTAGTCATTCAAAATTTGTTTTGAAATGATTTTGTATGACATATTGACATAATTTGTCATTGTACTTACTATTAACATATAAAAGTATAAAATAAATTCGAGGTAAATATGATTATTAAACCAATGATTAGAAGTAATATGTGTTTGAACGCTCACCCAATCGGTTGTGCAAAAGATACAGAACGTCAAATTAATTTTGTAAAAGCAAAAAAAGCAGAACGCGGAATTAAAAATGTAAAAGAAGGTGGAAACGGTCCAAAAATGGTTTTAGTTCTTGGATGTTCTACAGGTTATGGTTTGGCAAGTCGTATTTCGGCAGCGTTTGAATACGGGGCAGATACAATCGGTGTTTCTTTTGAAAAAGCCGCAACAGAAACAAAAGGCGGAACTCCAGGTTGGTATAATAATCTTGCGTTTGATACAGCGGCACAAAAAGAAGGATTAATTTCTAAAACATTTAATGCAGATGCTTTTTCTCACGAAACAAGAAAATTGATTATAGATGAATTAAAAAATTTAAACAAAAAAGTTGATTTAATTATTTACAGTCTTGCAAGTCCAGTAAGAACTGACCCAGATACACAAGTTTTGTACAAATCTGTTATTAAACCAATCGGGAAAACTTACGCAGGCAACGGAATTGATATAATGACAAATTCCTTAAAAGGATCGGCTGCGGAACCTGCAACTCAAGAAGAAATTGAAAACACAGTAAAAGTTATGGGTGGTGCAGACTGGAATCTTTGGATCGAACAACTTATGGCAGCTGGCGTTCTTGCAGATGGATGCCGCACATTAGCATATTCATACATTGGTCCAAAATTGAGCCACGCAATTTATCGTGACGGAACAATCGGACAAGCAAAAAAAGATTTGGAAGCAACAGCACGTTCTCTTGATGAAAAATTAAAACAAATCGGTGGCGGTGCATGGGTTTCTGTAAACAAAGGACTTGTAACACGTTCGAGCGCAGTAATTCCAATTATTTCACTTTATCTTTCTGTTTTATTCAAAGTGATGAAAGAAAAAGGAACTCACGAAGGTTGTATTGAACAAATGGAACGTCTTTTTGCAGAACGTCTCTACACAGGTTCAAACAATGGTGCTGGCGAAGTTCCTGTAGATAGCGAAAATCTTATTCGTATTGATGATTGGGAAATGGCTGAAGATGTTCAAGCAGAAGTTGATAAAATCATGGCAACAATTTCCAACGAAAATCTTAGCGAATATTGTGATTTGGAAGGCTACAAACACGACTTCCTCGCAACAAACGGTTTTGACGTAGACGGTGTAGATTACGAAGCAGAAATTACAAAAATGAACTTGGCGCAGGAACAAGCGTAGTTTTTTACCGAATATGGGTTTTACCTGCGCCGATAGTCATATATAGATGAACCAGTTTTGTTTTTACAAAACTGGGAGCGCAAGTAGACAGGCGTTTTGCTTAAAATGGATTTTTCTTGCGCTACAAAACTGGTACGTGCTTTTTTTAAGAATTGTGGCGCAGGAAGAAGTGTGTTTTTTTACCGAGTATGAGTTTTACCTGCGCCGATAGTCATATATAGATGAACCAGTTTTGTTTTTACAAAACTGGAAGCGCAAGTAGATAGGCGTTTTGCTTAAAATGAGATTTTTCTTGCGCTCCAAAACTGGTACGTGGAGTTTAAATTAAGAATTAGGGCGTAAAAAAATCCGCTTTTTGCAACAGAAAGTGATGCAGGAAGCGGATTTTTTTATAAAAATGTGGATACAACCGAATCTAGTTAAAGTAATTTATTTTAAATAACCTTCGCCAGTTCCGTAGTTGTTTACAATAAAGTCGATGTCTTTATCGCCACGGCCAGAAAGACAAACTAAAATTGATTTTTCAGGTCTTTCTTGTGCAGCTTTTGTTGCGTAAGCTACGGCGTGAGCACTTTCGAGGGCTGGAATAATTCCTTCTAAGCGGCTAAGTGTGTAGAACGCTTCCAAACATTCTTGGTCGCTGGCAACTGTGTATTGAATGCGGCCTGTGTCTTTGAGCATACAATGTTCTGGGCCACTTCCTGGATAATCTAAACCACTAGAAATTGAATAAACTGGAGCTGGATTTCCTTCTTCGTCTTGAAGCAAATATGTTTTGAATCCGTGGAGAACGCCTGGTTTTCCGTAAGAAAGACTTGCTGCGTGGTCCCCAAGTTTTAGTGAACGACCTGCTGGTTCTACACCTGTAAGACGAACTCCGTCATCATCTAAGAATCCACTGAACATTCCCATTGCGTTTGAACCACCACCAACACAAGCTGTAACTTCGTCTGGAAGTTCACCAGTCATTTCTAAGAATTGTTCACGAGCTTCTACACCAATTACGTGTTGGAAATCGCGAACCATCATTGGGAATGGGTGAGGCCCAACAACTGAACCAATACAATAAATGCTGTTTACAGGGTCTTCAAGGTAAGCGTCAAAAGCCGAATCTACAGCTTCCTTAAGAGTTTTGAGCCCGTGGGTAACAGGAACAACTTTTGCGCCAAGTAATTGCATGCGAACTACGTTTGGATGTTCTTTTGCAATATCAACTTCGCCCATATGGATTTCGCATTCAAGCCCAAAGTAAGCTGCAGCAGTTGCAAGAGCAACCCCGTGTTGACCAGCACCAGTTTCTGCAATTACTTTTTTCTTTCCCATGTATTTTGCAAGCAACGCTTCACCCATACAGTGATTTAATTTGTGAGCACCAGTGTGATTCAAATCTTCACGTTTTAAGTAGATGCGTCCACCGTATTTTTCTGAAAGGCGGCGGCAGTAATAAACTGGAGTTGGGCGGCCTTGGAAGTGTTTTCTAATGCTGCGTAATTCGTTAATAAAATCGTGTGATTTACTGATTGTGTAATATGCTTTTGTGATTTTATCCATTTCTTTTTGAAGAACATCTGGCACAAACGAACCACCGAATTCTCCAAAATAACCTTCTTTATTTGGAAATTGTTTTAAGTATTCCATATATATGCTCCTTGTTTTTTTTGCGTGTTTATTATGTTTCTGTTAATAGAAACATTGTATAATTAGAATATACAGTAGCTTTATGTTTCTGTCAATAGAAACTTTAAAAATAATTTTTTGAATACTAGAATTTTAGGTAGGGGATTTTTACTATCTTTTCTTTATTTGGAAGACTTTTGTTTGACAGATAAAAATTTGAGATTTACAATTTGGTTAAACGTTAAACTAAAACGTTTTACAAAAATCGTTTAACATAAAAAAGTTAGTTTAGGAGGAAAAAAAGAATGAAAAAACTAATTAGTCTTTTTGGATTGTTGTTGATTATATCAACAACAATCCAAAAAAACTAATTAGTCTTTTTGGATTGTTGTTGATTATATCAACAACAATGTTTACTTCTTGTAATCCAGAAGCAAAACCTGATAATGGAACTTCTGACCCAATTGAAAAACCGGAACTTGTAACAA
>SUWN01000034.1:17642-20272 GCA_015061465.1 Treponema bryantii
AAAAAACTAATTAGTCTTTTTGGATTGTTGTTGATTATATCAACAACAATGTTTACTTCTTGTAATCCAGAAGCAAAACCTGATAATGGAACTTCTGACCCAATTGAAAAACCGGAACTTGTAACAAAAGAGTTTACGCTTGCAGATATGGAATTTGATGGTCTAAAACCAGCTTCTTCATGGGCATACTTTACAGAAGATTTAAGCGCTTTTGCTGGTAAAGAAGTTACAATTAATCTTACAGCAGATGTCGAAGTTGAAAATAATACAACAGAAGATTATAAAATCTGGTTCCAGATTAACAATGGCTCTGAATATCCTGGAGTAAATGGTGAAACAGATTTGTTTGCTCCTGGTACAAATAAAAAAACAATTACAGGAACAGCTACTGTTAAAATCAATAGTGGTGCAATGTTGTATTTAACAACACACAATAAAACAGCTGATGTAAAAATTAAAGTTACAAACTTTAAATACACAGTTACTTATGGTGGTTCAGCAGCAGACGAAGAACCTGAAGTTCCTGCAAAAGAATATCCAACAGACATCTTTACTGTAGGTAAAGCAGGTACTTGTGGTATTCAAATTGGTGATGGAGAATTAAAATCATTTAAAATCTTTACACAAGATGGAGCATCTGCTGTAAAAACTAATTCAGATGGTTCTGTAGAATGGATGGCTACAGCTGCTGGTGGCGGTGGTGGTGGAGTTTCATTCTTTGTAAACTCAGATGAATCAGAAATCAATATTGCTAACTATGAATCTATTGAATTAGAATTTGTATACAGCCCTATTACAGGAAAATGGAATCCGAAGGCAAAACTTCCAGGCTTTGCATTAAGAATTCTTCCTTGGGATTCAACTGGTATTTTTGGTGGTTATGTGGATGATGGTTTATATTTTGATACAGAAGAAGAATATGGAACTTGCACAAAAACAATTAAAATTCCAGCAGATATTGCTGATAAAGTTATAGCTAGTTCTTCACAAGACGCTGTAAAAGCATTTGCTCTTAAATTTAATGATTATCAACGTGGAAATGATAACGGAGACCAAGTAAAAGTTCAGCTCAAAAAAGTTAAATTCAACAGAAAAGCTAATGCTCCTGCAGATAAACCTTTTGATGATGGTTTAACAGATGAACAAAGAGGAACTGTAGAACATATAACTTATAAAACAAAAGATTATTATGATTCAGCTAACCTTACTGAATATGAAAAAAAAGCGTGGGTTTATTTACCAGCAGGATATGACGCAACAAATAAAGATAAGAAATATCCTGTATGGATTTTGTTACATGGATCTGGTCAGAATGAGAATACATGGGGACTTACAAACGAAGGTAACGGTGGAAAAATCAAAGGTTACATGGACAGAAACATGGCAAACGGAGATTCTAAAGAGTTTATTTTAGTGTGTGCATCAGGAATTTCAAGTAAAAAATGGTATGGTGCAGTTGCGCCAGAAATGGGAACTGCCGAATTTAATGATTATTCTGGGGCATATAATGGTTTTGGTGAAGAATTGCGAGAAGATTTGCTTCCATATATCAGAGAAAACTACAATGTAGCAGACGGTCGTGAAAATGTTGCTCTTGCTGGTCTTTCTATGGGTGGTGGACAAACAATGAATATTGGTATTGGACAATGTCTTGATTTGATCAGCTGGTTTGGTGCATATTCAGCAGCTATCTTTAATACTCCACAAGAATATTTCCCAAGTGTAGAAAAAGCATTCCCAGATTTAGACCTCAATTACTTGTACATGATTTGTGGTGATGCAGATTTTGTATATTCGGGTGTGATTAGTTTTGTAGATTACATTAAAACAACTGGATGGGATAAAGTAGGTGGTTCTGAAAGATTCTCTTATACAGAAGTTCCTGGTGGAACACACGACTTCCCAGTTTGGTATAAAGGATTTGATGAATTCAGTAGAATTATTTTTAAATAAATAATTAAAAAAAACTAACTAGGAAAAGGGGGCTGTCTTTGTAAAAGGCAGCCCCTTTTTATTTAGGGTTTATTACAAATCCTAAAAACGGACGAGTCAAGGCCTTGAGCAAAGCGTGCCTTGACCGTACGTATTTGTGTTTTACAATGCTTGAAGAACACAAACAAAGGTGAGTCAAGGGGGGTAGTGAAACGTACCTTAACTTGTTCGTATGGAATTCAATTTTTGTTGCTGGAATATAGAATGATGTGAAGTTTATTCTTCTAACAGTTTTTTGATAGATTCTTCAGAAAGCCCTGTAAGTTCAATAATTTGTTGGGTTGAAAGTCCCATTTTTATTGCGTTTTTTGCAGTTTCAATTTTTGTTTGTTTAGCACCTTCGGAAATGCCCTTTTGAATTCCTTGTTCAATACCTCGTTCAATTCCTTGTTCAATTCCTTGTTCTATCCCTTGTTCTATCCCTTGTTGAATACCAACTTGAATACCTTTTTCTCTTCCACTTTCGAAGCCTTCTTCATAACCTTCTTTCTTGGCTTTTTCTTTCATTTCCCATTCATATAATTTTACAAACATATAATCACCTTTGAATCTTTCACTTAGTTTGAAGTGTTCTACTTGTTTGTCTATTTTATTTGTAAAATCGTCCGTAGAACTTCTATTACAAAGATACTGCAAAA
>SUWN01000035.1 GCA_015061465.1 Treponema bryantii
TTCAACTTCTGTCTGAAAATGAAAAAGAATTACTCGCAATTATATTTTTTCAGAAAAAAACAGATACAAACGATGTAAATGAATGGATTTTAAAAAACTGGGAAAAATTTGATGAAGAACAAAAAAATAGTGTAAGAATCTGTTCTGATTTTTTGGAAACGATGGAATCAAAAGTTCACGCGCTTATGAATGACGACGACATAAAACTTTCGTTGTTTGTGAGTTTAAAAAAAGGTGAAGGTTCGGTTCTTTTTAAAAGTATGTGGCAAAAAATGAAAAATCAAGGTTATAAAAATATGTACCTTTGGACAGATTGTGAATGCAACTGGCAATGGTACATAAAAAACGGTTTTACTTTGGTTGAAGAATCTGTTTACGAAAAATTCAGCACAGAAACTGAAAAATACAAAACTTACGTTTTTAAAAAAGCGATTGTGTAACGAGTCGCACATTTGCAAATCAAAAAATTCCTTGTATAATTAACTTATGATTGAACCAATTAAACAAAAATATGAAAAATCAGGTCCAAAAGTTGTTGAGGCCTTAAAAAAACGTCATTTTGATGCGTATTATGTTTCTACAAAAGAAGAAGCCCTAAAAAAAGCGTTGGAAATTATTCCAGAAAATCATTCTATAGGTTGGGGCGGTTCTCTTTCTATTGATGGAATTGGACTTAAAGAGGAACTTAAAAAATCTGGTCACAAAATGATAGACCGTGATTTAGCAAAAACTCCAGAAGAACGTAATCAAATTATGTTGCAAGCTTTGGGAAGCGACACTTTTTTGATGAGTTCAAACGCAATTACAGAAGATGGACAACTTTTTAATATTGATAGCGTAGCAAATCGTGTTGCAGCTTTGTGTTTTGGTCCAAAATCTGTTGTAATAGTAGCCGGAATGAATAAAATTGTTCCAAATCTAGAAGCGGCTTACCACAGAGTTCGTGGTTTTGCTTCTCCTGCAAATGCACAACGTTTTCCAATTAATACTCCATGTAAATTAACTGGTGAATGTGGCGATTGTACAGGAACAGATTGCATTTGTAATCAATTTGTAACAACTCGTCTTTGTAAACCTGCAGGACGAATTAAAGTAATTCTTGTAGGCGAAGATTTAGGGATTTAGATTGTTATTCCCGCACATTGATGCGGGAATCTCTAAATACCTGTTATATACACATTTAAATTTCCAGCTTTGATTCCCAATTTATTTATTTTATCTATTTTTTTGTTTTTAAAATGAAATTTCGTTTATTAATTAAACGTTCAATTTCTGTGATTTTTTCCGAAATCATTGTTTCATCATTTTGTTCTGCGGCATTTTCCAGTGCATTTAATAAATCTACTATTTTTTCTTCGTAAAGAATTACATCGTTTGAAGATTTTATTGGACTAGAATGAATTGTATAATACAAATTGTTCATTCTATTTTTTTCTTTTGAAGAAGAAATGATGGATTCAATATATTTTGCTTTTGCAGAAATTATTTTTATAAAATCATTTTCAATATTATGTTGGTTTTCTTTATTTTTTGTTGTTTCATTTGTTATAAGATTTGTGAATAAAACAATAAAATAAATTGCTGTCAAAATTACTTGAACAGAAATAACGAATTTTGTTCCAGCAATTCTATTGAAAATTAAATAAATTAATGCAAAAACAATTTCACAAACAAAATACAAAGATGAAATTGTATAAGAAGTTGTTTTTGAAATATACTCCTTTGATTCAATAAAAGGTGTAAAAATCATCATCAAATATGAAAAATGTAAGAATCCATAACAAATCCAAGTTCCTGTTGAATGTTCAAATCCTGTATTCATAAAGAAAAGAACATTAAAAGCTATTAAAAATATTGATTCTAAAAGGATAGTTATTAGTTTTTTCTTGGTCATTTGCTTTTCCTCAAATTACATTGATTTTAATATTTCTGCTTTTTTTGCATCATATTCGCTTTGTTCTATTAGTCCAGAATCAAGCATTTTTTTAAGTTTTGTAAGTTTTTCTAAAGGATCATCTTTTGATGTTTTTGTTTCTTCAGAATCTAAATTTGGGGCGATATTTGGATTAAACATTTGTTTTGCCATTTTTCCAAATACACCTGCTGCTGCAACTCCCATTCCAAGTTCAGCACCAAAATCTACCGCGCCATTTCCTGGATTTGAGGCCATTGCTTTTAATACTTCAGCACTTTGTTGTTGCGCCCAATTTATTCCCAAAGTATCTAAAGCAACTTTTTGTGCTTGAGCACCCTTAATTGTTTCTATTTGGCTCATACCAATTTGGTCATATTTTTCACGAAGACCATTTTCGTCATCTATATCAATTGCAGCAATTGCAAAAGAAACACATTTCAAGCCATTTGCTGATAAAATTTCATCAACTTTTGGTTGAATAAGTTCTGAAAATTCATCCAGACGAGCATCTATTCCTAAAACTTCTGTTTCACTTGCACTAAGTTCTTTTGCAACTGTAGATTTGATTTTGCTTTGGAACTGCGAAATAAAAAATCTATTAATTTCTTCTTGAATTTCATAACGAATATTATTTCCAATTAGTGTTTCTAAAAATTTTGCAGAATTTTCTACTTGTATTTTATACGCACCTCTTGCTCTAAGCTTTGTAGCAATTCCAAGAACTTTATCACGAACTTGAATTGGAGAATCTGTTCCCCATTTTATTTCAACACTATGAGTTTTTCTAACAAAATAAACGACACAATTAAAAGTACTAATTCCACCCGAAAAAGCATTTCTTAATCTACTAATAACAGGGTAATTGTCTGTAGAAAGTTGATAAGTTCCGTTTTCAAAAACTTGTTCGATTACACCTTTATTAACAAAAATTGCTTCTTCACCCGGCATTACAATTAAGGTAGAATTTGTATTAAAATCTTCCTCAGGTTGTCTCCAAATTAGTAAATCTCCCGGACCTGAATTTTTTATTACATCTACCCAGTGTTTTTTTCCCTCAAAAAAGGCAGCTTCATTTGGATTTTTTTTAAAAAGTCCCATAGTTTATTCTCCTTTTATTAGTTTAAATAATTCTTGAAAAAATTCTTTTATGCTCATTTCTGCTGCATTAAGAAAACCAAAGAAAAAGAATCCACCTATTAACAAAATAACAAGGAAGAAGCAAAGACAGCCCATACGTTTATCTTTTTTCTCTTGTTTAAGTTTTTTTGTAAATTCCCTTTCTTCTGGAGGAAGTTCAGATTCTAAAGTCTTTATCCTAGAAATTAATTCTTTTTCTATATTTTTAAACTGTGGATGTGTTTGAAATTTTTTATAAAAATTTTTATAACAAAATAATTTTCGTTCGTTTTTTTCTTTTTGATCAATATAGGGACATGTTCGAATAAAAATATCATATGCATCTAAATTTAAAAAAACATGAACTTCAATAAACCAATCAAACCATCTTAGTAGATAATTTTTTATCGAATTTATATCTTCTTCACTAAGTTTATCATCAAAATTTAATTCAAATAGTTTTCGTAATGCTGTTCTTAGATGATAATAATATTCAAAATAATTTTCAAATTCCAATTCTATAACTAAAATCAAATTAAGAATCAAACATAAATTCCAATTTAATTTATTATTGTTATGTATAATTTGATTATCTAAAAGTTTTAATAATATGTCTTGAAATGATTTAAGAGAGATTTCATCAGAATAAGTACTGTTTTTACCATATTTCCTTTCGAATAATGAAATTATTTTATCGACTTTATTAAAAATCTCTTCATAATTACCTTTTCTAGTGATAACAACACTATCAAATAATAAATTCAATGCTAATTCTAAATTTGGTAAAACAATTGCATCGTCACCTTTGAAAAAAGATGAATAAAAAACAGCTTCCCAATCATTTGGATGCCGTTCTACTAATTGTCCATAATATTTTAAAATATCTGCTGTATTGTTTTGTTCAACAGCACGACGAGCAAGCATATAAAGATTTTCATCATCTACTCCACCTTGAATATTTATTGTTGCTCCTGCAAAGTTATTTTGAGTTACATATTGATGTATTACTTTTTCTGTAATAAAAGCTGTTCCACAAAATTGACAAATTCCAGCTTCTTTTGAATCATCTACTTCTATTTGTCCACCACATTGTGTACAAATTGCAGGTTTTAAAGACATAAAAATTCTCCTAAATCAAAAATTTATATTAAGGATAATCAATCCTATATTTATTCCCATGACATCTTTTAAATCTTTCTAAAATTTTTGGAATTCCACGAATGACACCATATTTATTTAATGCCAAAATTGCATATTCTGAACAAGTTGGTTTAAATAAACATGACCGCCTTTTTTCTTCAGGTGCATATTTTTGATATAAATGAATTAATCCAATCAAAAAATTCTTAAATAACAATATAAAAACTAAAATTGCAGCAATGATAAACACAAATAAAAATACTTTTGTTGAATTCTCATATATCTGATTAACAATAAAATCTGTTATTTCAAATAACTTTTTTTTTATAATTGAAAAAATTAAAATTGCGAGACCTAAACTAGTGCACAAAAAGATAAATAAATATTTTAAAATAGTAAAAATTGATATAGAAGGTCTAACTAATATTTTATTTAATACATATTTTTCAGCTTCTATTTCTTCATCGCTTTTTACAGAAAAATACTCTTCTCCATCTTCAATCACAGGCTGAATTAGATTTTTTTCAAACATAACATTCCTAAATAAAAGGATACCTAAAAAGAATAAATCATAGTATCATCCTAATCTTGAAATATTTTAAGAATGACGTTTCTTTTTAGGCAACCATTTATTTTATTAACTAATTATTTTTTTTATCACGAATTACAGCTTTCATTGCTTTTACAGAATTAATCTGTTCTTCATTATTAGAGAATGTACAACTTATACTATCTCCTGGAACACAAATTTCAAATCTGCAAGATTTTCTGAAAAATTGACCTGCATTATTAATAATTTCATCTGTTTCTTCAGCTACTTTTACAGAAGTTATGTCTTTATATTGATATTCATAAGTAGTTTCTTTTTTATCATTTCTATCTGAATAAAATTCACATTGATATGCTAATAAAGAAGTTTTTGTAAAGAATATCCATGTTTCTTGCCACTTAGAAGAGCGCCACCAATTATCTGTTCCAAGTCGAGATTTTTCTGTTTTATCAAAAATTTCATAACCAAAATGAATAGGGTCTATTTCATTAACTTCTGATTCATCCAACAAAAGAGCTTCTAATGCTTTTGCTTTAAAATTTTGAGCTTTCACCATTTTTTCAAGAAGATTATCGTATTCTGTATCTGTTATTTTATGATCTGATTTCTTCTTAAAGCAACCTTTCTTGTCATCATCAAAATAAGGTTTTGTTTCTGCTACCAATTCAATTTTTGAATCTTTTCCAGCAAAACAACCTTTCTTTTCTACTTCATTTTCATTTTCTTCACTAAAATAAAATGCAGCAAGTTTTTGATCATCAGTTCTAAAAACATTTCTTCTCAATTCTTTAGTTAAAAGTGCATTTAGAGCATCTGCTTCATCTTTTGCATTTCTGATTTTTGCTATATTTTCTAATAACCCCATAATATTCCTCCTCTGGGTAATTATAAATTAAAAACAAGTCGGTTTTTCTTGCTTTATAATTTCAAATAATTGATTTATATCGATTTCTGATAGGCCATCTGCTTCGGCTTGCATAAGACATTCTTCCCAAGTAGGACTTGTTTTAAAAAATTTACGTTTAAAATAATCGTATTTTATATATGCTTGAAAATATCTAAATAAACCTCGTTCTTCTAACATCAATGCTGCATTTATATATTGTTCAATTTTATCTATTTCCGTACGAGGTGTAAGAAAAGGTTTTCTACCTGCTAAAACACTAACAGCTGCATACAAATATGCTTCAGGATTACTTAAATTTTGTTCTATCGCTTTATCAAAATTTTTTAACGCTTTATCATAAAATCCTAATTTCAAATAACACATTGCAAGAGAATTAAATACTTCTGCATTATCAGGATTTTCTTTTAATGTTTCCTCATATGTTTTTGTATATTTGTTTAAATTTACAAGAGACATGCTAAATACATCTGACATTGAAGAAACAATTATTGGAGAATGACAATACTCACATTCTTTCTGATTTATTTGAACACGAGCCCCACAACCAGGGCATTTCAATTCTACAATTTCATGCATAAAACCCAACTTTTAATCATAAGTATAATTATGATTATATCATACAAAATTCTATGACGCAAGTTTATTAAGAAATATGAACTATTGTCATATAATTTTGTTTATGGAAGAAAATTTTAGTATAAGAAAAATTGTTGCTAAAAATGTAAAAAAATATAGAAAGCTAAATAATTTGACTCAAGAAAATTTAGCAGAAGCAGCAAATATTTCTAATACTTATGTTGCTAATATTGAATGTGGTCAAACTTGGGTTAGCGATAAGACTTTAGAGAAAATTGCGGTTGCTCTTCATATTGATATATATTTACTCTTTCTTCCTGACTTGCCAGAAAAAAATGAAGAATCATCTGTTTATAAAAGAGAAGAAATTATTTCTTATTTGAACAATCGAGAAAAAGAATTGGGAACATATATAAAGAATTTCTTTTCAGAAACTTTTTCACATATACTAAAAGATTAAACCTAGCTTTCACAATGACGAAATTTTTTGAATAATCGGCTCGGATTTTTCTATTGTGATTGGGAAATGTTCTTTGCATAAAAGAAGCGGTTCGCCATCGCATTGAATTAAAACTGGTTTGTCGTAAAAAATCTTTACTTTAGTTGCATTTTGAATTTTTACAAGATTTGTAAGATAAGCTGTTCCATCTTTTATTTTTTTAAAATTCAATAGTAATTTTAAAGTTGAAAGTTTTGGAACTATTATTGTATTTTCTTTGGTGGCTAGAATCTTATGGCCACCACCGTAAGTTCTGTATCCAGAAATTCCCATTACAAATAATTCGATTGGTGTGGAAATTTCTTCTATCAAAGTATTGTTTTCATCATAATATTCAACTTTTGCTATTCCTGCCGGAAAAACTTTGTCATAAAGAATTGCACATATAGGAATAAAAAAATGATAAAAATTTCCAGGCATTTTGCTTTTTAGAACATTTGTCATGTAGCAAACATACGCGTCAATTCCCATGCTAAAAACGTTGAAGGAATACCAAGGTGCTGTATTTATAGAAGATTGTAAATTTAAAACTTTTCTGCCTGTATTTTCCACATCTTTTTGCGTAGGATTTCCTTGATATGAAATTTTTAACGCAGGATTTTTTTCAAATTTAATTTCTCCAAGAAGCAAATTTATTGTTTCTTCCAACGTTCGGCCGTCTGTTCCATCGTTTCCTGTTCCCAAAGGCAAACGCAAAAGACAAATGTCTTGTGTTACAGTTTTATGTTTTTTTTCTGATTGTTGTGCTGCTTGAAATAATGCGGTTTGAACTTCGTAGGATGTTCCATCGCCACCTGCAACTACTAAAAGATTTGTTTCTTCTTCTTGCGGATTTGCAATAATTTGCGTGATGATTGAATCGGCTAATTCTTTTGCATGATTTGCGTATTCTGTACAAAAAACTTTGCTGTTTATTTGCTTTGTGCAAGTTTGTCGTTTTTCTGCAAGAGAGATTGCTTTTGATAAAATTTTTTTATATTTTTTTGATTTATTTTTTTGAGTAAAACATCCAGCTGTTTTGTTTGCAATCAAAAAAATATTTACAATCTTGTTTTCCCAGAGAGAATTTTTGGAAACAAGAGTAGAAATTGATTTTGCAATATCTTGTGGTTGCAAGAATAAATCCATGCAAAAAATTCTATGATAGGTTTATTAATCTGTCAAGAAAGATATTTTTTTACTTGACACTTGAACGCTTATTCAATTATACTTTTGATAGTTGAACATTTGTTCAAGTGAGGTTTTATGGGAAAATCAGAATTAACTTGCGATTGCGATGTAATTCATAGTGACATCGTGAATGATGTAAAAAATAAAATGCCTTTAGACGAAAAATTTTTTGAATTGGCAGATTTTTTTAAAATTTTTGGTGATACAACGCGCATCAAAATTTTATATTCCTTGGATAATGCAAAACTTTGTGTTTGCGATATTTCTTCATTATTAAATATGACAATTTCGGCAGTTTCACATCAATTAAAAATTTTGCGCGAAGCAAATCTTGTAAAAACTGAACGTCAAGGAAAAGTTGTTTATTATTCATTGGCTGATAATCACGTAAAAGAAATTATTGAATGCGGAATGAGCCACATCAACGAAATAAAATAGGAGAAAAATATGAAAGACGAATTAAATCAAAACGAACATAAACACGAACACGGTTGTTGTTGCCACAATCACGGTTCAAATCATCATCACGAACATGAACACGAATGTTCCGAACATCAAACTCACGAACATAATCACTCCCACGGTGGAATTGAATGTGGTTGTCATCATCATCACCAAGAAAAAGAAGTTTCTGTAAAAACAATTATTTTTAGTGCGATTCTTTTTGCGTTAGGAATTATTGTGGAACATTTTGGACTTTCTTTTATTCCAAAAGGCGCGTATCAAGAAACAATTCATCAAGGTTTGTCGTTGTTTTTATTTTTCTTGCCATATCTTTTGTGCGGAAAATCAATTCTTATTAGCGCGGTAAAAAATCTTTTTGAAGGTCACGTTTTGGACGAACAATTTTTGATGGCGGTTTCTTCTATCGGTGCAATTATTTTAAAACAATATCCAGAAGCGGTTGCGATTATCATTTTGTTCCAAGTGGGCGAAAAATTCGAACATTACGCTGTGCAAAAATCTAGAAATTCCATTGCAGAAATTGCAAAGTTGCGTCCAGAAGTTGCTTTTGTAAAAGAAGGAACTCAAATTATAGAAAGAAAAATCGAGCAAGTAGAAATCGGGTCGATTATTGTTGTAAGACCTGGCGAAAGAATTCCTCTTGATGGAATTGTTGTAAACGGAGAATCATTTTTAGACACATCTGCTTTAACTGGTGAAAGTGTTCCTAGAAAAGTTATGATTGATGATGAAATTCTTTCTGGCTGTATAAATAAACAAGGTGTTTTGGAAATTCAAACGACAAAAAAATCCGCAGATTCAGCTTTATCTAGAATTCTTGAACTTGTAGAAAATGCGACAGAAAATAAAACAAAACAGGAACAATTTGTAACTCGTTTTGCAAAAATTTACACACCGATTGTTTGTATCGCGGCTGTAATGCTTGCTGTAATTCCTCCTGTTTTTGGTGCAGATTTTAAAACTTGGATTTACAGAAGTTTAATGTTCCTTGTTGTTTCTTGTCCTTGCGCAATCGTTCTTTCAATTCCACTTTCATTTTGTGGCGGAATTACAGCAGCGGCGCGTAAAGGTATTTTGATAAAAGGAAGCATTTATTTAGAAACACTTGCCAAAACAAAAATCGCTGTTTTTGATAAAACCGGAACTTTAACAAAAGGCGTTTTTAATGTAAGCGACGTTCACACTATGAATGATTTTTCACAAGAAGAATTGATTGCAATTGCAACTCACGCAGAATATTATTCCACACATCCAATTTCATCGTCGCTTAAAGCAATTCATCATTCGGCTTGTTGTGAACAATATAAACCTGAATTTGTAGATGAATTGGCCGGCTTTGGAATAAAAGCAATTGTAAATGGAAAAGAAGTTCTTGCCGGAAACCTAAAATTGATGGAAAAATTCAACGTTGAATACGAAAAATGTGAAGAACATCAAAACGGAACAATTGTTCATCTTGCAATAGATAAAAAATACGCAGGTCACATCGTAATCAGTGATGAAATTAAAGAGGATAGTTTGCAAGCTATAAAAGATTTAAAAAAATGCGGCGTAAAAGATATTGTAATGCTCACTGGCGATAATAAAGCAACAGCAGAAAATGTGGCTCAAGAATTAGGAATTACTCACGTTTACAGCGAACTTTTGAGCCAAGACAAATTATCCAAAGTAGAAGAGTTGCTCGCGGATTTAAACAAATCTGGTAAAAAAGGCGATTCACTGATTTTTACAGGCGACGGAATAAACGATTCACCAGTTCTTGCACGCGCTGACGCTGGAATTGCGATGGGCGGAGTTGGTTCAGATGCAGCAATCGAAGCGGCCGACATCATCATTATGGAAGATAAACCTTCTAAAATTGCGGAAGGAATTAAAATCAGCCGAAAAACTGTGGGAATTGTTTATCAAAATCTAATCGGTTCTTTAGGAATAAAAGGCATTATTTTGATTTTAAGCGCATTTGGAATTTCAAATATGTGGCTTGCTGTTTTTGGCGACGTTGGTGTAACAATTCTTGCGGTTTTAAACGCGCTTAGACTTTTAAGAAAATAACGGAGTTTTCAAATGGAATTTTTATTAATTGCGTGCGTTGCTTTAGTAATTTTGTTGCTTTATTTTGGATTCATAAAAAACGATTTAAAAAAATCGGACAAAATTCAGCAAAAAAAACAAAATTCTACAGGCGTTGTTTTTGCAAGATGTCCGCTATGTGATTCTCCGTTACGACAAGGTGAAAATCTAATTTCCAAAGTTTACAGACCAATGGACGTTCCTGACCAATTTTGCACAATATACGGATGTCCCCATTGTTATCCGGCGTGCGAAAATCATCTTTCTAGAATTTGCCCGGTTTGTCACAAAAAAGTTCCACAAAACGGAAATTTAACAGCGCGTCTTTTTAATAAAACAACGCAAAAAAAACACGTTCATATTACAGGCTGCAGCGAATGTCACAAAAAGAAAAGTGATTAATTCACCTATTTGTAAAGCAACTCGTAAATTGTAGAAGCGCTTATGAGTTTTCTTCCGTATTCGCGTGTTTCTTCGTATGGAACAATTTCTAAGAAAAGTTCATCGTTTAGATTTTTTTTGCTCCAACGACGAACACGTGTAATTCCGGCATTGTACGACATAAACGCGTGCAAATATGAATTATTTGTTCGACTCAAAAGTTCTGCCAAATAATATGTTCCAAATTCAATGTTGATAGCAGGATCTGTAAGTTCATAATTTTTTACACGCAATTTTCGAGCAATATCGCCGGCTGTAAATTCCATAAGTTGAGTCAAACCAATTGCACCAGCGGAACTAATAACATCGGCATCAAAAAAACTTTCGCTACGAATAAGCGCGTACATTATAAAAGAAGGAATCTGATATTTTTGCGCGCACGCTTCCACAATTTCTGAAAAATTTTGCGGATAAATCAATTTTAATTGTTGCAAAGTCAAAGGAACGTTAGATTTTTTTGCAGCGCTCACAGCGATTCTTAAAGATTGAGTGTAAAAATCATCTTTTCCTGTGGCACATTTATTCAAAAAATCTGAAAGAAAAAACGCAGTCTTTGAAGAAACATCTTTTACCGTCAAAAATTCATCATAAATTTTTTCTGGGAATCCAAAAAACGCGTATCCTTTTAATAAAATTTCTGCGTTAGGATTTATTTTTTCTGGAGAAAGATTTGCCGGTTTTTGCAAAAGTTCCAAAATCTGTTCATCCAAAAAATTCAAACTTTTTGCCGCTTGAATTTTATAGTAAGTATTGCTTCCACTTTTTAGCGCACGAACAAAAGCCTTTTGAATTTCCTGCTCAGCTTCTGGCGAAGAAATTATATTTTGTTTCAAAAGTTGTGCGTAAATAAAAGCGTATTTTGCAGTAATTTCATCGCTTGCGTAACCGTCAATTTGTTTGTAAACAGTAGGAATTTGCGCCCATCTTCCGCTCGTAAGCAAAACAGAAAGCAAACGTTCAAAAAAATCTTCAAAATAAGAAGAATCATTCCAGCGTTTTGCGTAATTCAAAATATTTTCTACTGTTTTATCAACAGAAATTTTTAATTGCGCGTCCATTTGATACCAAAGCGCGTTATCTTTGAGTTTTAAATCTTTTGTAGAATTTATAGCGTTTTCAAAACAATCGTGAGTTCTTTTTTGATACAAGCCTGCTTTTTCGTAAAATCTACCAGCGTAAAACCAAAAATAAAATTCAGCGTCAGTATTTTTAAATTTTTGCGCATAAGAAGAAAATAAAACTGCATTTTGCGAAAAATCTTCACTTCCGTATAAAAACGCTTTTCCAATATCTGACGCAATTTGAGCAGAAGGCGTCGTTTGGGATTCAGAAAAATATTCAAAAAGTTGATTTGTCATTTCGAGCGCGGCCAAATAATCTCTTTTGTACACAGCAATTCTAAAATTGATGATTTTGTCGTGAGGCGACGCTTGAACCGACGTATAAGAATTCGAAGGATTATAAAAATCTCTGTAAAATTGATAATGTTCTTTAGAAATTGGACAAATCGTGAACCATTTAAAAACTTCGTCGTTGTAAGATTCAAAATTTTTTTTATTTAGCGAAATTAAGCGCATTTTTATTAATTCATCTTTTTCAGTAGCAAAATCAATTTTTTGAGTTATTCGGATGATTTTTTCGTAATCTTCGAGCAAAAAATAATGTTTAGAAGCTAAAAGATACGAAGCCGAATCTGGAAAACGATGAAGCAATTTTTCAATCGCTTTTGATTTACTTTTTGCGTCCGCAATTTTTGTTAATTCTTCAGTACTTCGGCGCGCGCAATAATAAGAACCTTTTTTGGAACATTTGAGAAATTTATTTATAGCTTCGTTCGTTTTTCCTTCGGCAAGTTTTTGAAGCCCAATAAAATATTCAGCATCTACACCAAATTCTTGATTTCCGCGAGTAGAATTTGACAAATTACACGAAGCAAAAAAAATTGTGAGTAAAAATAAGAGAGAAAATTTTTTCAAAGTCAAATCCTATTCTGGAATTTTTATGATTGTTCCAGAAATAATGTGGTCTGGATTTTTGATATTATTGTATTTTGCAATTTTGTGATATTTCCATGGATTTTTATAGTAAGAATCCGCAATATCCCAAAGAGTGTCGCCCCACTTAATTTTGTAAGTAATATCTTGTTTTTCTTCCACAATTGGTTCTGGCTCAACTGGTGGAGGAAGAGGAATTACTTCTTCGGCTTGTTCAATTACAATAACTTCATCTTCTTGCGCTTCTGGAATAGGTTCTGGCTCTTCTTGGATAATTTCTTCTTGAATTGGTTCAGGAAGTTTTTCTTCTACAATATTAGAATCTTCTACTTTTACAGTATCTTTGTTTGAATTTTTATCAATCAAATTATATTTAGAAGGAATTACAAACAAAATCAAAACAGTTGCAAGAATACAAATCAAAGCACAAATAACACAAATCACAACGGGAGCTTTTGTTTTTTTCTTAATTTCTTCTTCATCGTTAGAAGACATTCCCAATTCAGTTTCTTTGTCATACAAACCAGTAAAACTAATTCCATTTCCTGCAGGAATATCATCCAAAGTATCATTTTCTGTTGTCAAAATTTCATCCTTATAAATTGAATCAAAATCATCGTCAGAAGTTGATTCATTTACATCAATTTCATCAAAATCAGGCAAATCAAAATCATCTGCAAAACCTGAGTTTTCTTCAACTACAGTTTGGTCAGCAGATTCATCGTTCAACAAAGATTCCGCATGAGCCAACAACCCTTGTTTTGCCAAAACGTCACTTTCTTCTTCAAAATCTGGCAAATCTTCTGAAAGTGAATTTTCTTCGGTAATATCACTTGTTAGAGTAATATTTGAAAGTTCATCATCTGTTAAAGTTACATCATCGAAGTTTGACAAATCGTCAGAAATTTCTGTTGATTCTTCAAAATCTGATAAATCTTCTGAAATTTCTGTTGATTCTTCGAAGTCTGATAAATCTTCTGAAATATTTGTCGATTCTTCGAAATCTGGCAAATCATCGGAAATAGTTGTTGTTTCTTCAAAGTTTGGCAAATCTTCTGAAATTTCTGATGATTCTTCAAAATCTGATAAATCTTCTGAAATATTTGTTGATTCTTCAAAGTCTGATAAATCATCGGAAATGTTTGTTGTTTCTTCGAAATCTGGCAAATCTTCTGAAATGCTTGTCGATTCTTCAAAATCTGATAAATCTTCTGAAATGTTTGTCGATTCTTCGAAGTCTGTTAAATCTTCTGAAATATTTGTTGTTTCTTCAAAATCTGATAAATCGTCCGAAATTTCTGTTGTTTCTTCGAAATCTGGCAAATCTTCTGAAATGCTTGTCGATTCTTCGAAATCTGGCAAATCGTCTGAAATAGTTGTTGTTTCTTCAAAGTCTGATAAATCTTCTGAAATATTTGTTGTTTCTTCGAAATCTGGTAAATCTTCTGAAAGGCTTGTCGATTCTTCGAAGTTTGGTATATCGTCTGTAATGTTTGATGTTTCTGCTTCAATATCTAAAGAATCTTCAAAAATTTCTGTTGCGTCTTCAAAAGCGGGTTTTTCAATTTCTGAACTTTCTTCTGTAATCTCATTTGTTTGCTCGATGTTTGTAAGTTCTTCTTCTGAAATTGATGTTTCTTCAAAAATTTGGGAAGGTTCTTCTATAACGGATGATTCGTCAAATTCTGGGTCAACATAAATATCATCTACAGAAAATTCTTTTTCGGCAGTTGATATTTTTTCTGTAGTTTCTGTTTGTTCTTCTGTTGGTTCTGAAATTTTTTGTTCTGATTCATTTTTTTCTTTTAATGCTGCATTTACTCTTGCTAAAAGTCCGCCTCCAGCAATTGCAACGCCAGCTCCTGCTGCAACTTTTTTTGCAGAAGAAAGTTTTGAATCTGAAATTGTATAATCATCCATTTGAAGTCTTTCTTCTATTGTTCGCGAAACTAATGTTATGGAAGATTTGCTAGATGCGCCTGTTTCTGTATCAACAATTTTTGCTTTAAGTTTGTTGTTTTCATCTAAAGAAACTGTGAATGTGATGTCTGGCTCGCCGTTTGGATGTGCAATCAAATTATCAATTCGTAATGTATCTACGTATTCTGCATCGTCCATTGTACAATTTGTAGAGCGATACAAATCTACCATTACAGTTGTTTGATTGTTGTGCGCAGTTGTTAAATCTAAAATTTTTTCTTGCGCTGAACCTTCTTCTAAAATAGGATAAAAAGTGCCGTCTGCTAATTTAATTCCAATAGTTTTCATACACATCCCCCAATATTTCAATTATATTATACAATAAGAGTAAATAAAAGATAATTATTTATTTGCAATTTTTAAAGAAATATTGTATATTTACAATAACAACAAGATTGTAATGATTACAATTTATTTATATATAACTTTGGAGGAAAAAATGGAATTAAAAGGATCAAAAACAGAAGCAAATCTTCAAACAGCATTTGCAGGAGAATCACAAGCTCGCAATAAATACACATATTTTGCAAGCAAAGCAAAAAAAGACGGTTATGAACAAATCGCAGCTATTTTCCAAGAAACAGCTGATAACGAAAAAGAACACGCAAAACTTTGGTTCAAATTATTAAATGGTGGAATTGGAACAACTGCAGAAAACTTAAAAGCTGCTGCAGAAGGCGAAAACTATGAATGGACAGATATGTACGCAGGTTTTGCAAAAACAGCTAAAGAAGAAGGTTTTGATCACATTGCTTTCCTCTTTGAAAAAGTTGCAGAAATCGAAAAACATCACGAAGAAAGATATTTAAAACTTCTTAAAAATGTTGAAGACAGCGTTGTTTTCTCTAGCGAAGGCGATGCTATTTGGCAATGCCGCAACTGTGGACACATTGTTGTAGGAAAAAAAGCTCCTGAAGTTTGTCCAGTTTGTGCTCATCCAAAAGCATACTTCCAAATTGAAGCACAAAATTACTAATTTACAAAACTTTATTTGTTAAGATTTTGTTAATTTGTGGCGGGAAAGTTTTTAGATTATTGTTTTAAAAACTTTCCCGTTATATATTTAACCAATGAAAAAGAAAGATTTAGGAATTTTAATTTTACGTGATAATTTAGGTAAACGAATTCTTAGAAAAATCATTTATAGCCGAATGATTTTTAACTTTTTGCTTATTTTTTTCCAGATTTTTTTCTTTTTCTTATTTATTTTTAAAATGAATGAATATGTGGAATATTTCTTTGGAGGAAGCTTGGCTCTTTCTTTCATATTCATCATTTATCTTGCAAATTGCAAAGGAAAACACGAATTTAAAATGGCGTGGATGGTTCCTGTAATTATTTTTCCTTTGTTCGGCATTTTTTCTTACCTGATGTACCACTTGAATTATGGTGGAATTCAATTCAACAAAAATTTACAGAAGATAAAATTACAAACAAAAGAATTTCTTCCTGATTCAAAAGTTCTTCATCAAATAGAAAAACAAAATTCTTCTATAGCAAATTTGAGTCACTTTTTAGCAACGCAAGGAAATTTTTTTCCATCAAAGAAAAACAAAGTTGATTATTTTTCTTGCGGTGAACAATTCTATCCTGTTCTTTTTGAAGCTTTGACAAATGCGAAAGAATTCATTTTTATTGAATTTTTTATAATTGAAGCTGACGAAACCTGGATGCTATTGTTGGAAATTCTTGAAAAAAAAATAAAAGAAGGTGTAGAAGTTCGTGTTTTGTGCGATGGAGTTGGTTCTGTCGTTGCTTCTTCAAAAGCATATCAAAAATATCTTGCGCTAAAAGGAATAAAAGCACAAGTTTTTCTTCCATTAATTCCGTTTTTTTCTACAAGTTTAAACAACCGCGACCATCGAAAAATCGTTGTAATTGACGGAAAAACAGCTTTTACTGGCGGCGTAAATATTAAAAATGAATATTTCAACATTGGAAAAAATAGATTTGCTTATTGGAAAGACAACGCGATAAAAATTCAAGGACCGGCTATCAGAAATTTAACAACGATGTTTTTGCAAAACTGGAACGTCGGTCTAAAAAATCAAAAGGAAGATTACGCAAAATATATTTGTAGAGATTATCCGGAATTTTCTGATGAAAAAGGCATTGTGATTCCTTATGGCGATGATGCACATAATCAATTGGATTTAGCTGAAAACGTTTATTTAGACATTATTTACAACGCAAAAAAATATTTGAATATTACAACGCCTTATGTTTTGTTGAGCAGTCATTTGCAAGATGCGTTGATTTTTGCGGCAGAACGCGGCGTTCAAGTAAATATAATTGTTCCTTCTAAGCCCGATCATTTGATAACTTTTTGCGTAGGAAAAACTTATTTAAAAACTTTGATGGACAAAGGAATAAACATTTATTTGTATCAAAAAGGATTTATTCATTCCAAAACCTTTGTTTGCGACGATAAAATTGCAACAGTTGGTTCAGTAAATTTGGATTACAGAAGTTTGTATCATCATTTTGAATGCGGAACTGTTTTATACAACCTAGACATAATTCAAGAAATTAAAAATGATTTTGTGGAAACTTTAAACGATTGTTGCAAAATGGATGAAGAATCTTACAAAAAAATTCCAAAACGTCACAAATTTTTAGGTCGCGTGATGAGGATTTTTGCTCCGTTGATGTAGGTTCAAAAAAATTGTATTCTTCATTTTATGAAATTTGTAAACTTTATTAAAAAAGAACCTGTTTTGTTTGCGGCAATTTTGCTTGCGTTCATTTCTGTTTTATTTGTAAGACCCGAACCTGTTCTTGTTTTTAATTCCATAGATTTTAGAGTGATTTGTTTACTTTTTTGTTTGATGATTGTAATCCAAGCGTTTAGAACAACAAACTTACTTGATTGGATTGCTCTAAAACTTTTATCTTTTTGCAACAATCAAAAATCCCTTTATTTTGTTTTAGTTTTTATTGTTTTTTTTATTTCGATGCTTGTTACAAATGATGTTACTTTGCTTACTTTTGTTCCGCTCACAATTTTGATTTGTGAAAAAGCAAATCATTCTGCATGTAGATTAATCATTTTAGAAACTTTGGCCGCAAATCTTGGTTCCAGCGTAACACCTATGGGAAATCCACAAAATTTGTTTTTGTATTCATTTTTTAATTTTTCTACAGCAGAATTTTTCCGCACAACTTTGATTATAGGAATTCCATCCATTGTGATTTTAACAATTATGATTTTGTTCATTTGTCGTAATCGCAAAAATGATGAAAAAACAACTTTTTTCTTGCAAGAAACAGAACAACCTTTTGTAAAAATTGATTTTAGATTCTGGGTTTATTTTGTTTGTTTGGTTTTTTCGCTTTTAACAGTTTTTAGAATTGTTGATTATAGAATCACACTTTTTATTACAATTGTTTTAATGTTGATTTGCAATAAAAAACTTTTTAAAAACGTTGATTATGGACTTTTGCTTACTTTTGCAGGATTTTTTATTTTTATTGGATGTTTGTCTGCGCTTCCTCAAGTTTCCAGTTATTTAAAATCAGTTTTATCTTCTGCATATTCCACATATCTTGCAGGAATTTTTTCGAGCCAAGTAATCAGCAATGTTCCAGCCGCCATTTTATTAAGCGGATTTACAGCCAATCCAAAGGAACTTCTTCTTGGTGTAAACGTTGGCGGCTTAGGAACTTTAATTGCAAGCCTTGCAAGCATAATTTCGTTCAAATTATATAAAAATTCAGATTCCCAAAGTTGCACCGAAAGTTTCTTTGTAAAATTTTCTGTTTATAATTTAGGCTTGTTGATAATTTTGGGAATTGTTGTTTGGACTCTTAATTCATACTAAGTAATTAATTTGAACTTTCTTCTTGTAATTGTTGCACTTTTTCTAAAGGAAGGCCTGTGATTTTTGATCAAAAAAATTATTTTGTTTTATCGGATGCGAGTTCTTGAATTTTTTCTAGCGAAAGGGAAGTTGCTTGGGCAATCTGTTCTAAAGATAGATTCATTGTTAACAGATTTTTTGCAGTTTCTATTTTTGCTTGTTCGGCAGCTTCTCTACGTTGAACTTTTATATCTGTTTCATAACTGTATTCTGCAATCAACATATTTCGAACCTCCGTAGACTTTCGTTTTAAATATTCTTCCAAAATCCCGTCGTTTATCGCTTTAGATAACGCTTTTTCTAAAGGTGCTTTGGGATTTTGTCGTTTTGTTTCTCTTATCAATTCTATCAACGTAGAATATTCTTGTAATGCTCTACATTGCTTTAAAATTGGATTTTCCTTATCAATATTAATATTTATTACTTTTACCAAAATTTCAAGGGAAATTTTCTTGTCTTTTGAATATTTATTATTTGGCAAAATAAACGCATCTGAAAGTCGCAATTCTTTTTCTACTGGATATTCTTCAGTTCCATTGTAAAATACATAAAATTCGGGATACGGAATTTTTATCATCTTTTTTTCATATCTGTCTTCCGAAGGAACAATCTGTTCGTAAATTCGCGATACATATTCCAAAAGTCGTAGAGGCATATTTTCATTTATTGTAGATTGATGTTCTACTAAAACAATCAATCTATCATCCACTAAAATAGCAATGTCATTTGATAAAGCCATGTATAAAATATTTTCGATGTTTACTTCTTCTAGCGTTGTTGTTTTTAAATCTAGATTAGTTTGATGAAGCGCGTTGTACAAAGAAATAAAATTTTCTTTCCCAGATTTTTGGTCTTTACAGAATAAATCGATAAACAAAGAATCTTTATGATTTCGATTTTCCATAGTTCTTAATCCTCACTTTTTATAAAAAATATTTCTCAATAATTCTGAATTCCGAATTCTGAATTCTGAATTTCTTCCTATAGTTAATATGGACAAAAAATGATTTTTCGGACCATTTTTTGAGAAAAAAGTGAGATTTTTTATAAAAAAATTGTTTTTACAAGAAAAGGTTGCCACGCGGATTCGAAATTACTAACGTAATTTCTGTGGGGTAATAAAAAAAACGTGATAATTTAAAAATTATCACGTTTGTATTAAATATTCATATACTTGCTTACTTTTGAATTCGTGAAGCACGTTAGTGCTGAGCAAATCAGTGTGGCATTTTTTCTCTC
>SUWN01000084.1 GCA_015061465.1 Treponema bryantii
CAGCATAGTCATTCAAAGCTTTAGCCATTGGAGCTAAACAGTTTGTTGTACAAGAAGCTGCAGAAATGATATTGTCATTTTTTGTTAATGTTTTGTGGTTTACATTGTAAACGATTGTTGGTAAGTCATTTCCAGCAGGAGCTGAGATTACAACTTTACGAGCACCAGCGTTGATGTGAGCTTGTGATTTTTCTTTAGAAACATAGAAACCTGTACATTCAAGTACAACGTCTACTTTTAAAGCACCCCAAGGACAGTTATTAGCATCTGCTTCTTTGTAAATTTTAATTTCTTTTCCGTCAACGATGATTGAATCATCTGTTGCTTCTACAGTGTGTTTTCCTTCACCAAATTTTCCACAGAATCCACCCTGTGCTGTATCATATTTAAGAAGGTGAGCAAGCATTTTTGGGCTTGTTAAATCGTTGATTGCAACTACTTCATATCCGTCTGCATCAAACATCTGGCGGAAAGCCAAACGACCAATACGGCCAAAACCATTAATAGCAACTTTTACCATAGTAAGTTAGCTCCTTATTCGAAATTTGCATATATTTTATTTCTATTAAAGAAAATAGTCAATAATACATTTTCTGCATTTGACTAGAACACTTCAAACCCAAACGGATCATTCCAAAGCGTTCCTTCTATATAATTTATAGAACTTACATACAAATAATCAACAAAAAACGGTTCTTCAGGAATATATGACAAATATTCATTCAACTTAATTTTGTCAGACAATTCCTCTTTTGCCCCAACCTCCGTCTGAATTCTCACAACGATGTTATTTTTATTCTTCAAAGGAACATCGCCATCAGAATCAAAAACATAAAACACAATCGTAAAATCTTTTACAACCTTTTTTGAATCATTACAAAACGTATATTCCAAAAACGCTTCTTCAGTTTTGTGATTAATTTCCATTTCTCCTACAATACTGTAAGGCGCTTTTGCATTTAATAAGTTTGTAACAACAAAAAAACACAAAAAACTATTCAAAATCAATTTTGCTTTCACAATAAATCTCTCCAAACGAATCATTTTTTCGCCAGCAAGCGTAATATAAATTACTTTCAGATTTATTTACCATAAAATCACTGCCTTCTGACCAACCGATATAATCCAAATCAAAGCGACGTCTGTTTTCTTTTTGCCATTCATTCAAATCCGAATAAATATATCCGTTACAAGTATCTATAAAAGACAATTGTAAAATTTGATTCATCTGCAAAAAATCTTCCTGCTTTTCTTCATAAAAAGCAAAAATCACAATTCCACAACTAAGAAGTAAAATACAAATCATCCATAAAAAAGTTTTTAATCGATTCTTCATAATTTTCCTTCTCACGCATGATTTGTCTTTCCAGCAAAAAAGTTCACCGAAGGAACCAATTTTTTAACCCGCAAGTTATTTTTCTTAAATTGATTCTTCAGATTCACAGTTTTAAATCTTTTTATTCCAGAAGAAACAAATTCTGAATTTTGCAAATTGTATTGTCTGTTAATCAATTTGTACAATTTTTGCTTGTCCAGTAATTCAAACGAAATTTCAGGATTTGTAAAAAACTCATTCGGACAATCATTTTGCTTTCTCACATAATCTACAAATCCGCAAAATGAATTCTTCATCAATTCCTTCTGCTTTTCTTTTTCTTCCAAAACAAAAAACTTAATCTTTGAACCTTTCTGTTTTGCAATCACAATCCCTTTGTAAAAACAATACGATGGCGTTAATTTAAATCTGTACTTTCTCATATTCACCCCGATTTTTTTGATAAAAACTCCTCATATATTAATATGGACAAAAAAGATTTTTTCGGACCATTTTTTTTGTATTTTTTTGATTTTTTTTATAAATTTTGATTGATTTTTTGCATAAACTTTATTTTTTTACAAAAAGATGTTATAATGCGATGTCTGTTCGACATAATTATCTTTTTTTTAGGAGGTTATGATATGGATTCTGGTAGTTCTCCCAAGAACAATTTTTTCAAAATAAAATCAAACCTCAAAGAAAAAGGAGATAATTATGATTACTTATTGGCAACAAATTGACGGACAATTTAAAAAAACTAAAAAATCCGATTTAGACAATTCACTTCCAACTTGGATTGACGCTCGTACTGTAACAAGAGACGAGACTGCTTTATTGCAAGAAGAATATAATATTGAACAAGACCACATTTTAGATATTCTGGACCCTGATGAACTTTCACGTATGGAAGAAGGTGAAGGCTATATTCTTACAATCGTGCGTGTACCAATTTATGATCCAAGCGCAGAAACTCCATATTTTGCAGTTCCTGTTGGTATCATCATCCAAAAAAACACAATTATCACACTTTGCTGGACAGATTGCGAAGTTTTAAAGGATTTTGGTGCAAACCGCATAAAAAACGTGCGTTTATCTGATTTTCCTTCGTTCATCGTTCACATTATGAATAGAGCAAACCTCAATTTCTTAAGATACTTAAAGGAAATCAACAGACGTTCTACAAGTATCCAAAACGAAATGAAACTCGAAATTGAAAACAAAGAAATTATCCAAATGCTCGGACTTGAAAAATCCCTTGTTTATTTTACAACTTCATTAAAAAGCAATCGTCTTTTACTTCA
>SUWN01000036.1 GCA_015061465.1 Treponema bryantii
CCCGAAGTAAGGGACTATCGCTGAATAGAACCTCCTTCACAACACTCTAGAACCTTCCGCCGACTCTCTGATTCCGTCAAATCAGAGTACCACACTTTCCCAGACATTTATATCATGGCATCTTTTGTCCCAACCTCCGTTCGCTCGCGCAAAATCTATTTTTTAATAAACTATTTATAAATGTTAAATTTATCTAAACAGGCGGAAATATTTAAAATACGAACGTTGGTATATGTAAAATTCATTTAAAAATTCTGGGCAAATTCGATAAAGTAAACATATAAAAAAATGTCTGAAAAAGGCGGAGTGAATGTTCGTGCTTTGCGCAGCATTGAGCCCGATAAAACTGTTCGATATATTCACTCAAGCGAAGCGCGAGGGCTCTCGGCGGAGCATAAGTACGGTTATTCACGGGAGCCTTTTTCGCTCGATGTTTTTTCTTTATATGTTTAATTTATTCGTATGTTTCTTCTGTGTAAACTTTTACGTAATCTACGTACATTTTTGCTGGAAGTAAGTTGTCGTCGATTTTTCCGCCCCAATCTCCAAATTCTGATGAAATTATCAAATGGTTTTTACCTTCACACATTCCACCAAATTTTTCGCCAGGCATTTCCCACATGAGTTTTCCATCTAAAAATAATTTGTAACTTTCTTTTCCCCAAACAAATTGTGCAACGTGCCATTCGTCGTAAAAAGCATCAGATGGATTGTATGTTTCTGTTCCAGCTGATTTGTGTTCTGCTCCGTAAGCATCCCAGTGAATTGTTGATTTAAAGAAATTTGGACCGTCATTTGGTTCATTTGGAACTAATTCCCAAACATCAATTTCTGCTGCGTTTGTTGCGCCATTTCCGATGTGTGCTTCATCATTTTCGCCCATAAGCCAGAACGCGTACCACAAGCCAGAAGTTTTTTGGCATTTGAATTTAATTTCATAAAGTCCGTGACTTTGTTCAAAAATTCCTTTTGTATCAATTGCGCCAGAAATTAGCAAATCGCCATCTCTTTTTGCTTCAATTACAAGTTTTCCATCTTCCAAATATGAACATTCATCTTTCCACCAACCGTGATTTTTCATATTTGGTTGTCGTTCTTGTTGTGGTGAACGTTTCCACTTTGATAAATCTAAATCGTCTCCCGAAAAATCATCAAAGAAAGTTTGAACATATTTTTCACCATCAAAAGTAATTTTTTCTGCGTCGTCGTATTTGAATTTGTAAGTCATATTTTTGTCCTTGTAAGTTGCAGTAATTTGTGCAAAATTGTTTTGTTTATTTAGAGTGATGTTATTCAAATCCACAATTGTTCCATCAAGATATTCAAAATGAATTTGCGAATCTTTATCTGTCCCTGTGATTGTATAATTTGTGAATTTAGGCGAGAAATTTGGTAAAAGAGTTCCGTTATCTACCCAAATATTTGTGATTGGATGAATGTCTGAAAATATTTTGGATTCATCTACAATTCTTTTTTGATAAACAACATTTTTATAAATAAATTTACATGTAAGTTGAATTGCAAAATCGTTGTTTAACAAAACTTTTGCACTAGAAGAAATATCAATCATTCTAAGATTGTTTTGTTCTTTTATTGGATTCGATGCCCAATAATTTTTGCTCCAGTTAATTCCGTTTTTTACATCATAATAAATAAGTGATTCATAAGTCGGAGTTATAAAATTAACGCTTGAAGGTAAAATAAATTCAAAATCTGTAAAACAAAGTGACATTAAATCAGTGTCATAATCTACAGTTGAATATTTTATAGAACAGTCGCCCAATCCTCCTTCTGCTTTAATTGTCGCTTTTTTGGAAACAGTGTAATTTCCCCAATTTTTGTCCATCATAACAAGATAAACTGAATAATTTTTTCCACTTTGAACAAAAGGATAAACAAATTTGTTTTGCATATTATTTGTGTCTATGCTGAAATTTTCACCGTTTTCACTTTCTACATGAATTGTAACATTTACAAATTTTGCGTCATGCTTTTTTGTGATATGAAGTCCATCGCTTTTTGCAGAAAGTGTAATCATTTTGTCATCGCTTTGAATTGCATTTTCATCAATTTTGGAATTACTTTTGCAAGCAAAAAACAAAATTGAAATAAAGAAAATAAGAATTGATTTGGTAAAAAATTTCATAAAGTGATTATATCACGCGTTTGGACAAATCACAAAGAAAGAAATTTCGTTTTGCCAGTCAAAAATTGTTTCTGGCGCAGCTTTTTCTAAAAGGTTGATAATTTTCTGCAAGTTTTCTACACCCAATTTTGTTTGAAGATTTGCTCCGTATGCAGAATTGCTGCTGAACCAAGTTTGAATTTCTTGTGAAGTGATTTTTCGTTTTTCTTTAAATTTCTGCGTGATAGTTTGAACTTGTAAATTTTTATTTTCAAAAGATTTTTGAATTGTTTCTTGATTCCAGTTGAACAATGGATTTTCTTTATCTGTAAAAAATTCCTGCTCGATATTTTGCATTTGTTCTACAATTTTGAGCGTTTCTTCATCAATGTTGAAATTTACTAAAATCTGTTCTTTAATCAAATTACTGATTTTTTGACCTTTGCTTGGAATCTTTTGTGAAATTACAACTTGCCAATTTGGAGAAAAGTATTCTTCCTGATGAATTTGTGCCAAAGATTCGCAAAGTGAATTAATTCCACCAAGGTTTGCAAAAGGGTCAATAAAAAATATTCTGTCAAAAATTACATCTTGTTTTTTTAAATCGTCCAAAATCACTTTTAATTTTTCTGGAGTTAGTTTTTCAATTTGTGCATTTTGCTGATTATTTTTTAAAATCGGTTTGTCTAATTCGCCGAGTGTATTTTCGTATTGTTGTAAGATTCTGAGGCCATTTTCAGTTCTGCACAAACCGCAAGTAATTCCTTCTGGTGATTTTCGGGCAATTTCCCAAATTAAAAGTCCGTTATCAGCATTCCAAATTAAACTTCTGTGATGACGAACAATTTTTGCAAGATTTATCATTGTGTCGCGAATATTCAACAAGATTTCTGCTTTATTTGAATTTAATCGCTGTTGCCAAAATTTATCTGCTTTTGTAAGAGATTCTTCTTTTTGGGAATCAAATGGTGTAAAAGTCAGATTTTCTTCCTTTTTTTCTTCGCCATTTTTAAAATGTTCGTTTTGCCACCATTCACTTATTGGATTTTCGCCAAATTCGGATTTTTCAAGCGGAATATTGTTTTTTTCCAAAATACTTGCAATTTGAATTTCACGACGAGACAAAACTTCGCTTCTGATTTTTCCTTCGTAGCCTTGTGTGCTCGGTGTATAAAAAACTCTTCCCATTAAAGCGTCTGGTAAATATTGTTGGGCAACCCAATGGTCTCTGTACGCGTGTGGATACAAATATCCAGAACCGTGTCCAAATCCTTCTGCGTCACGTGAATTATCTTTTAAATGATTAGGAACTTCGGTGTGTTCTTTTTCTACACTTGCAGTTGCATCAAAAAATGATAGTGAACTATTTGATTTTGGCGCTGTTGCAAGATAAAGAGCAGCGTGAGCTAAAAAGAATTTTCCTTCAGGAAGTCCAACTCTGTCAAAACTTTGAGCGCACGCATTTACAATTGCAATTGCGTATGGATCAGCAAGTCCAGTGTCTTCGCACGCTGAAATTAACATTCGTCTAAAAATAAAATGTGGATCTTCTCCAGCGCGAATCATTCTTGCCATCCAATACATTGCTGCATCTGGGTCTCGACCACGCAAACTTTTTATAAACGCACTTATTGTGTCGTAGTGATAATCACCGTCTCTGTCGTATAAAACAACTTTTTTTTGAATTGATTCTTCCGCCGCTTCTTTTGTGATATAGATTTTTTCACCATAAGGAGGAAGAGGAGGATTGCCTTTGGGATTCCATTTTTCGGGAGTTGTTTCTACAGCAAGTTCCAACGCATTTAATAAAGAACGAGCGTCTCCGTTAGCTGTTTCGATTAAGTGTTCTAACGCGCCATCTTCAAATTGAACGTCCCAATTTCCATAACCACGTTCTTTATCACAAATCGCTTGATTTGCTGCGTTATGTAAATCTTGTGTTGTAAGTGGCTTTAATTGAAAAACGCGTGAACGACTTACAAGCGCTTTGTTTACTTCAAAAAATGGATTTTCTGTTGTGGCACCAATTAAGATGATAGTTCCGTTTTCTACCCAAGGAAGAAGTGCGTCTTGCTGGCTTTTATTCCAGCGATGAACTTCATCTACAAATAAAATTGTTCTTCTTGAATATAAATTAAAAAAATCTTCAGCTTTTTTGATTGAATCACGAATATCTGCAATTCCTGTAAGAACTGCATTTAGAGTTAAAAAGTTTGATTTTGTGTGATTTGCGATAACTCTTGCAAGTGTTGTTTTTCCAGAGCCGGGCGGTCCGTAAAAAATTACAGAAGTTAACTGGTCTGCTGCAATCGCTCGTCGTAATAATCGGCCTTTTCCAACAATGTGGTCTTGGCCAATATATTCATCTAGATTTCTAGGGCGCATCCTTGCTGCAAGTGGTTCTCGAGAAAAAGAATTTGTTGTTGCAAAAAGGATGTCGTCATTATCCATTTATTCTCTGTTCCAGTTTCCTCTTTTTTTGTAATATGACCATAAACCAATATTGTCGTAATTTACAGAAGCTGAAGTTCCTGTTCCTAAGAATGCAAGTGAAGCATAAATTGTTGCATCAAGTTCTGGTTGTGAAGGATCTACTGTAAGCAAAGTCAAAATAAAATATGCAGGTGAAAGTTGGGAAGCTGCATTTGTTGTAAATGTAGCAAATTCTTTTCCAGGAACACCGTCATTTAATTCAACTTTTTTTAATCCTCCAGAAGCTGCTGTGTTTGTAGAAGTGTAATCTGCTCTTCCAATTAATAAAGCGTTACTTGTTACAGCAAGGCAAGAAATTGGAATGTCTGCATCCAAAACTTCTTGGCTTTCACTTCCATTAAAGTACATTAATTTTTTGTCATCGCTATAATAAATTTTTGTAGCTTGATTTTTACTTGTTTCATCAGTTGTTACAGCAAGGGCAGCAAAAAAATTAGATTCATTTCCAAAATAAACTGCATTATTAATGTCTTTTTCTGTATTGTCAAAAGCAGTAGGTACAATAGACGAGGCTGTAGTTCCATTTAATTCAAAATAAACCGGTGCAAAATCAGTATCTAATGCGCCACTTCGTATGTAAGCTTTACGTCCTGCTTTATGAATTGAATTTGTACAGAAAACATTAAATGCTGAACGATAATAATCATCACTACCCATATAATAAGGAAGAAGGTCTTTTTCATCACTTCTAACTACAGATTCAGTTATGTCAGTCCAATCAGGTTTTTCTTCCCAAGAAGTGATTTTTGCAGCCCAAATATGTGTTTTATCAGGATTGTTAGTTCCTTCATCTGTGTCTTTTTTATATTCTACACTAACTAAATATAAATATTCAGAATCTGCAACTACTTTTATGAGTTGTTGGCCTACGTGTTCAAATTTTTGATAATCAAATCTGTGTAATTCAAAAGGTAAAAAGTCTTTACTTACACTTTGCCAACCGTGATTGTTGTATCTATATTGGTAATCTGCTGATTTATAAGTAATTGTTCCGTTTGAATTTGTTACTAAATATTCATTTTCATCAACATTGTATCTTGTTATACAAGTTACAAAACCTTCTGTTGATGCTTTTTCTGGTGCAACGTCCTGACGAATTTCATAAAAAACAGGATTAAAACATGCGGTAAAAAAGATTGTACATAAACCAAATATTGAAAATAATTTTGTAGTTTTTTTCATAATAATACCTTTTGAAAATTAGAAGTGATATCTAGCGCCTATGCAAGCGTTTAAGAATAATGCATCATCGTTTCTAGATTTGTCTTTGAATCGTTGTGGAATCCACATAAAAGAACTTGATAAACCAAAAGACCAACTTTCGTTCATTCTGTAATATGCTCCAGCACTTGCTTTTAAAACAAATGAAGGAAAATAATCTATACTTTGCCAAGTTTGGTAACCAACACCAACATTCAGCGAAATAGGGAATTCGAAATTTCCTGTGTAAGGTTGTGCTATTACTCCAAAAGTTATTGGTAACATAATTAGGATTTTATGACCGATTGAAATGTTGTAAGTTGCCGTAAATTCACCACCAACAGCAAGCCATTTATTTAAAAAATAGTAAAATCCCAAATCAGCAGCTCCACCTGCGTAAAGATGGTTATCAAAATTCAGTGGAATTAATGTCCCAAGATTTATTTTTAAGAATTGGTCTCCGCGACCGTTTTGTTCATACACATAGCCATCATCATAAATATCACCCTGTTCTTCCTGAGCGAAAATTGATGTTGTAAAAATGGATAATGTTAATAAAATTAAAAGAATACGTTTCATGATGTTTCCTATAAAGTAGATAGAATTTTATTCAAAAACAAAGTATATTTTTATAAGTACGTTATTGAATAAATATACAATTTTTTTTGCTATTTATCAATCAAAACAAGATATTATAAAGTTGGTTACAAGTTCACAAAATGAGCGTTGTCCAAGTAAAAAGGTGAAATTATTATGATTATTGATGGAAAACAAGTTGCAGCAGATGTTAGAGCCGATGTTGCAAAAAAAGTAAGTGAGTTAAAATCAAAAGGAATAAATCCATGTTTGGCAGTTATTCTTGTAGGTGAAAATCCAGCTAGCGTTTCTTACGTTACAGGAAAACAAAAAGCACTTGCTGAAGTTGGAATGGTAGACCGTTCAGTTCATTTGCCTGAATCTACATCAGAAGAAGATTTGCTCAAACTTATTGATGAATTAAATAACGATGATTCAGTTCATGGAATTTTGGTTCAACTTCCTCTTCCAAAACATATAAACGAAGAAAAAGTGATTATGGCAATTAATCCTAAAAAAGATGTGGATGGTTTTCATCCTGTGAATGTTGGAAATCTTGTAATTGGACGTCCTGCTCCTCTTCCTTGTACACCACACGGAATTATTGTTTTGTTGGAAAAAGCTGGTGTAAAAACTTCTGGGGCTCACGCTGTTGTAATTGGTCGTTCAAATATCGTAGGAAAACCAGTTAGTTTATTACTTGCTCGTAAAGAAACAAACTGTACTGTTACAATGTGCCACACAGGAACAAAAAATATGGCAGAAATTGTAAAACAAGCTGACATTATTATTGCAGCTGCAGGAAGACCAAACACAGTAACAGCTGATATGGTAAAAGAAGGCGCTGTTGTTATTGATGTTGGTGTAAACAGAATTCCTGATGAAACTAAAAAAAACGGATTTAGACTTGTTGGCGACGTTGATTTTGATGCAATAAAAGATAAAGCATCATTTATAACTCCTGTTCCTGGTGGAGTAGGGCCAATGACAATCGCAATGCTTATGCAAAATACATTGGAAGCTGCTAGTAATGATTGATATTCAAAATGAACAAGATGTAAGAAAAATTCCTCTTCAAAAAGTTGGCGTGCGAAATCTGGAATATCCTGTAAAAGTGCTTGATAAAACAAACAAATTTCAAAGTACAACTGCGACTGTAGATTTGTTTGTAAATCTTCCGCACAATTTTAAAGGAACTCACATGAGTCGCTTTATTCAGATTTTTCATAAATTCCACACGAATATTTCTATGCAGCACTTTTTGGAAATGCTAGAAGAAATTCGTGTAAAGATGAACGCTGAAAATGCGTACGGAACAATTTCGTTTCCGTATTTTATAGAAAAATCTGCGCCAGTTTCTAAAGAAAAAGGAATTATGAATTACAAATGTTCTTACGAAGCGGTTGCGGGCAAAGACAGAAAATTTTATGTGAGTATTCAAGTTCCTGTAACAACACTTTGTCCTTGTTCTAAAGCAATTAGCGAATACGGGGCTCATAATCAACGTGGAAAAATCAGCGTAAAACTTTTGTACACAGATTTCTTTTGGATAGAAGACGTAATTCAAGTAATAGAAGATTGTGCTTCGAGTCCACTTTATTCAGTTTTAAAAAGAAAAGATGAAAAATCTGTAACTGAACGCGCTTATGAAAATCCTCGTTTTGTGGAAGACGTTGTAAGAGAAGTTTATCTTGGATTAAAAAAATTGAATTTTAAATGGTTTAGCGTAGAAGCAGAAAATGAAGAAAGTATTCATAATCACAATGCTTATGCGTTAGCGGTGTATGAGGAATAAAAAGGATTTTTATGAAATATTTTTTTGAAACTTATGGTTGCCAGATGAACATTGCAGAATCAGCTTCGATTGAACAATTATTGATTGCTCGAGGTTGGCAAAAATCTGAAGATGCAGAAACTGCTGATTTGGTAGTAATAAACACTTGTTCTGTAAGAGCCACTGCGGAAAACAGAATCTTTGGGAGACTCGGTTGGTACACAGGTTTAAAAGCTGTAAGAAATTGTGATAAAAATGCAAAAATCCGAACTTTGGGAAAAGCCGTAGAATTTGTAAAAGACGGGCCCAAACCTCTTACTCTTGTTGTAACCGGTTGTATGGCAGAACGATTGCTTGAATCTTTACAAAAAGATTATCCATGTATCGACTACGTAATGGGAACTTTTGCAAAACATAAATTTGGTCAAATTATTGACGCAGTAGAAAATCATCAAACAGCAACAATTCAGAATGATGAAAAATATCAGTTTGCGTCGTTATCTTACGAAAAAGGCGCGTTTGAAGCATTTGTTCCGATTATGCACGGATGTAACAACTTTTGTACATATTGTATTGTTCCGTACGTTCGTGGAAGAGAAATTTCTAGAAATGTAAATGAAATTTTAAATGAAATTGACGTTCTTACAAGTTACGGTGTTTGTGAAATTACATTGCTTGGCCAAAACGTAAATTCATATCATGGAAAATTGGATGATAAGGAAATTGATTTTGCTGATTTATTACAAATGATTGCGAATCACTTAAAAGAAACAAATTCCTCTATTAAATGGGTTCGATTTATGTCGAGTCATCCAAAAGATTTATCTGAAAAAGTAATTGATGTAATTGCAAAAGAAGAAGTTCTTTGTCATCACATTCATTTGCCAGTTCAGCATGGTTCTACACAAATTTTAAAACAAATGAACAGAGTTTACACAGCAGATGAATACATCGCACTTGTAGAAAAAATCAAAAAAGCAATTCCAGATGTTTCGCTCACAACGGATTTGATGATGGGATTTCCGGGAGAAACTGATGAAGATGTAAATGCAACTTTGGAATTGTTAAAGATTATTAGATACAAAGATGCATTTATGTATTATTATAATCCTAGAGAGGGAACTCCTGCTGCAAAAATGACGAATCAAATTCCTCTTGCTGTAAAAAAACAGCGTTTGCAAAAAATCATTGATTTGCAACTTGAAATTACAACAGAAGAATTAAAAAAACGAGTTGGAAAAACAGTGATGGTTTTGTGCCAATCGGTGAGTAAAGACAACAAAGATGAACTTTTAGGAAAAACCGAACAGGACGAAAGAATTGTGTTTAAGGCAGAAAAAACACAGATTGGAAAATTTGTAAAAGTGCAAATTGACTCTTTAAATGGTAATACATTTAAGGGACATATAATAAATTAAAATAAAGAACGTTGAGGTGAAAAATGATTGCTGCTTTAATTTTTGTTATTTTGATTATAATTTTTATTGCATTTCTTATTGGGAAAAACCTTGAAAATCTTTGTACAATTTGGTTTTTTACTAATTTTCAAGAAGTTTCTGTAATAGTTTTGATTTTTGTTGCTTTTTGTGCTGGAGTTTTAACAGCTTTGTTGTTTATTTTAATTGCAAAGTTGATGAAATATTCAAAACAAAATAAACCTACAACAACTGAAATTCAAACTGTAAAAGAACGAAAAATTAAAAAGGATAAGAAAAAAATCGGTTTGCTCAAGAAAGCTGAAAAAATCAATGAAAAAACAGATGAACCTGCCGAAAATTAAATTGATTATGAATAAAAAAATTGGTTTATTTTTAGTTTGTTTTTTTCTTGTAAATGCGTTTTCTTTTTCGCAAACGAAAGTTTTTGATATTGCGGTTGAATCAACAAAAAAAAGTTCTGCAAAAGAATCAATTGAATATTTGGAGCAGCAACTTACAAAAGTTACTTCAGCTGCAGAAAAACGTGCATTATATATTTTTTTAGGTTCAGTTCAAGAACAAATGGCTGATTTTACAAATGCGTGCAAAAATTATGCAAAAGCGGCAGGAATTTCTGCTGGTGATGTAGAAAATATGCCAAAAAAATCAAATGAGCAATTAGTTTTGGATGCAGTAAGATGCGCGTTGAGTTATGGAGATGCAGATTTAGCAAATCTTTATTTGAATTCTGCTGTACGTAATTCCAAGAATGCTCAAATCCTTTCGTATGTAAAATTGTATGCACAGTGGAGTGCTCTTTGTAAAGCAAATGATGTTTCAGAAATTAACGAGCCACTTGAAATTCTAAAAGCATACTTAAACGTTGAATCGATGAAAGTTGTGCGTCCGTCAATTTTGCTTACATTGTGGTACATCACTGGCGAAAAATCATATTCCGAACAAATTATTTCAGATTTTCCAACTTCTGTAGAAAGTGCAATTGTAAAAGGTGACATTCATTTATTGCCAACTCCGTTTTGGTTTTTTGTTCCAAAAAGTGGAATTGCAGAACAAGGAGTTGGTTCAATCTCGAATGTAGAAATTGAGCAACCTTCAGAGCCAACTTCCACAGAAAATTCTGCAAAACTTACTAAGTTACAGCTGGGACTCTTTAGAACAGAAGCGAATGCAAAATTATTGTGCGACGAATTAAAATCAAAAGGTTTTGAAAGTTACATCAAAAGCGAAAAACGTGCAAGCGGAACAACATATTACATCGTTATTGTGAACGAAAACGCAGAAAATACCGTTGCAAACAAATTAAGAAGTAACGGATATGAATGTTATGCAATAGAATAAGTTTTTATACTTCTACTGTTTTACAATTCAAATCACTTTTTGTATTTTTTACCGCAATTTGAAAATCATCTTCGTAAATTACTTCCCCTGGGATTTCTTCTGTTTGAGTCTTGTATAATTTTACACCATATTTTTGGGCAAGTTCTCTGTAAAAAGTCATTTGGTTGTAAATGTCGTTTCCTTGGGGTGTGTCTTTAAACCAAGTTGTAGCTTTGTCAGGATTTCCTTGTTCGTAAAATGGAGGAACTGGCAAAACTTTTTCAAAATAGGCTTTGTTTTTGTAATATTCTTTTTCTTCTTCGGCAGAAACAGTTTTTGATTCAACAAGTTTCCAAATTGCTGTAAAAATGCCACGAGGTTGCCCCGTAAGATATGCAATGTCTTTTGTATGAACGCGAAAATAAGTCATGGGTGTTCCTATAAAAAAGTCAATTTAGAAAATATCAATTTTCGAAATTGATTTTTTGTGCTGTTTTGTAACATAGTAAAAAACAGCAGAATATACAAAGTTTGCAACGCAAACTTTAGAAGATAAAAACTGATAATATTTCTGGCAGTTTTTATCTTAGTTCCTTTTTTTCAATCAAGTTTTATTCGGGTGTAGTATTTTTGTTCATCTTGGTGATGAATTACGGCTCCGTTTTTTAACATGCACGAAAGGCTTGCGGGATTTGTGATGTTGCAACGTAAATATAGTTCAGTTTCGCCATATTTTGCAAGGATTTTTTTTGCTTCAATTATTGTAAGACGCAATCCTTCTGTTCCAAAACCTTTCCCCCGATGTTCTTTTTTTATTTGGTATCCAATGTGACCAGCCCCTTCCGCTAGTTCAGGAATCAGATGATGACGAACTCTAAACTGACCAACAATTTCTGTTTTGCCATTTTCTTCCTTCCACAAAAAGAAAAATGTTTCTGGAACAAAGCCTTCTGGTAAATCAATTCCTTTAGACCAGTTAATCATTTTAGGCAAAGCAATTTTTTCAAAATCCTCTTTGGAAATGCCAAAATATTCATTTGTAAGCCCATTTTCGTCAATAGGCATTTCTTTTACATATTCGTATTCTGCGTCTAAATCTTCAAAATTTGCAGGTTTTAAATAAAGCATTTTTTCTCTCCAATAAAAAGTCGATTAGTAAATGTCAATTTTCGAAATTGACATTTTAGGCAGTTTTTATCTTACTTTCGTAATCTTCTAAAGTGAACTAAATCCATAAGCAATAAATGGACTTGCCGGCGCCCATTCCAGGACTATCTTTCATAGATTTCATATGTAAAGCAACAATATTAAAAATTGTGTGCAAAATCCCAATTGCTGTAACAATAAAATATGCAATCCAATAATATAACATTGAAAAAGTAAAATTAATCATAAAACAAAACTCTCTAAAAAAATGCGATGATTTATTTTATATCACAAAATTATAAATCTTGTAATCAGTAAAAAATACGATTAGAATATTAATACAACAAAATTAAGTGATAATAAGTGACATTATATGAAATCTTTTTTAATTTCAATCTTTTTGATTTTTTCAACTTCGATTCTTACAGCAGAGCCTGTTCTTACAAAAATTGGAACTTTTTCGTGTGGACAACAACCAAAACAAGTTTTATTTAGTCCAGATTCAAAAGTGATTGCACTACCTTTATTAGACGACAATGGTTTTGATATTTTTGATATGGAAGAAAAAAAAGTTGTAAAACGAATTTCACCTCCAAATGCAGATAAATTAGGATTTGCAGAAGGACTTTTTATTAAAGAAAAAGATTGTTTTTTTGTTTCTCAAATGACAACAGGCACAATTTATGAATATTCGTATCCAGATTTTAAACTAAAACGTTCAATTTCTACAAAAGGTGAATGGTCAAAATTTATTGCTTATAACCACGACAAAAATTTGCTTGCTGTTTCAAATTGGATAAGCAACAATGTGTCTTTAATTGATTATGAAACTGGAAAAATGATTCGTCAGCTAAAAACTTCTGCTAGTCCTCGTGGCTTGCTCTTTACAGACAATGGAAAAAGCATAATTGTTTTGTGTTTTGATGGTGGAAAAATTCAAAAATTTAACACAGAATCAGGTGCATTAGAAAAAGAAGTTACTGTAAATAAATCTGCGATGCGACATATTGTATCTTCTGCCGATGGCAAGAAAGCTTATGTTAGCGATATGTATTTTAGACAGATTTATGAAATTGATTTATCAACGCTGGAAATTTTAAGAAAAGTGCAAGTTCATAACAATCCAAATACAATTGCTCTTGTAAACGGGAAATGGCTTTTTGTTTCTTGCCGAGGGAAAAACAATCCTGTTGATTACACATTGCGAAGTCTTGAAAACGGAAAAATTTGCATAATTGATACAGAAACTATGAAAGTAATTAATTCTTTTGAAGGTGGCAATCAACCTACAGGACTTGATATTTCTTTGGATGGCAAAATATTATGCTTTTCAAATTTTCAGGATGGAAACATAGAATTATATAATATTGATTTTGAATCAGATGTAAAAAAATAACTTTTTGTTTAATTTAGATTCTTTTATACATTACATCTACGCTGTCTTTTTGAAAACCGTTTTTTTCGTAAAAGTTTTGATTATAATTGATTGAATTAAGTTGAATTACAGAAATGTTGCGTTGTTTCAAGAGTTTTTCAAGTTCAAATAGCAATGCAGAACCAATTCCTTGTTTTTTATTTTCTGGAATTACAAAAATTTCAGAAACAAAAAAGAAATCTTCTTCGGCATAAGGATCCACAAAGCCCAAAAGTCCACCAAGAATGTTTCCGTCTGATTCATATTTTAGCCCAATTGATTCAAAGTTAGCCAAAATGCCCTTTACTCGACGTTCCGCTTTTTCTTGGGACCAATTTTCGTTCCAAGGCTCTTCTGAGTATGATTTTGCCAGAGCCTGAGCCACAGCAGGAATATCGTTTTGATTAATTGTTGTAATTTGAAAGTTTTGTATTTGCATGATTTTTCCCGAATTCTTAATTACTATACTCTTTGGTCAAATGCAGTTTTTGTTTTATCTGTATAGCCAGCATTTCTGTAAAAGTTCAAGGTTGTCTCTTTTTTTGAGCCTGTCATCAGCATAAGTTTGTAGCAATTGTTCTTTATGGCAATTTCTTTTGCAAAATCAAGGCAGGAAGTTGCATACCCTTTTCCGCGAAAGTTTTGGTCTGTAACAACATTTTCTACAACTGCATAGGGGCGTTGATTATGAGTTAAGTTTGAAATAATTACGCAAGTGCAAGTAGAAACAATTTTTCCTTCAACTTCCGCCACTACAATATGATAATCTTTGTTTTGCAAAATATTGTTCCACACTGTCAGAATGTGTTCATCAACTTGCACAAAAGGATTTGGACCTAATTGTTCGTACAGTTTTAACAAATCTTCTAAATCATCTTGAATAATTTCGCGAATTTTTATTTTCATGCGTTTTCCTCAAACCAATTTTCAATCATTAAATTTGAAACTGAACAAATTGCTTCAAAGTCCCGAATATTTCTGGTAACCAAAATCATATTATTTGCAATGGCAATGCTTGCAATTTGTATATCAAAATCTTGTGGAATCTTACCAAATTTTTCTAGTTTTGGAAATAAATCTGAATAAATTGTAGCCGCGTGTTCATCAAAAGGCACAATATCAAATTGTTCACGGATAATTTCGTAATAAAAAGAACAAAGCGCTTCCTTTTTTTTACCTTCTGGCATTCGCTTTAATCCGGCCAAAGATTCTGCCCACGTAATTGCACTAATATCACAAAAACTTTTTTTTTGCATAAAAAGATTCATTACATTTTGATTTGGAAAAGGTTTTCTGATTTCTGAAATTATATTTGTATCAAGTAAATAAAAACTCTTCATAATCTGCAAACCTTATTCAAAATCTTCTGCGTGTCGAATTCCGCTTTTTTGTCTTGGAAGTTCAAAGTCTTTTTCTTCAGCTTCGGTTAAAAAACAATCAGAATATTTTTCTTTCCAATGATTCAAAACAACTTGAAATTTATCTTCTACAGACAAATCTTTTTTGTTATCTTTACTAACCAAATATGCCACAGGCTGCCCGTGTCTTGTAATTTCAAAAGTTTCGCCATTTTCAACCAATCTAATAAAAAGAGGAAGCTTATTCTTTGCTTCGTAAACAGGAATAGAAACCAAAATCACCTCCAATCAATTTTAAATTTACTACAATATAGCCATAAAGTCAAATCTAGCCATAATAATAATGACAAAAATTTAATAATTCTATACAATACAACTCAAGGAAAATCTATGGAAGCAAAAGTTTTTATTGTTTGTGGAAAAATCTGTGCAGGAAAAAGCACTTATACAAAAAAATTGATAAAAGAAAAAAAGGCTGTAAATCTTTCTGTAGACGAAATTACACTTGCACTTTTTGGAAGTCATTGTGGCGAAATGCACGACACATATTGCGAACGAACACAAAATTATCTTTTTAATAAATCGCTACAACTTGTAAAAACAGGCATGAATGTAATTTTAGATTGGGGATTTTGGCAAAAAGAAGAACGTGATTTTGCAAAACAGTTTTTTAAAAATCACAACATACAAACTGAACTTCATTACATAGATGTCCCATACGAAAAATGGCAGCAAAATCTGGAAAAACGAAACGCACGCATTTTGCAAGAAGAAGCGCAAAAAAATCCCAAAGAATTTTCAGTTCCTTCCGATTATTTCATTGACCAAAACATTGCTGCCAAATTTCACAGTCTTTTTGAAGTTCCAACTCCCGACGAAGTTGATGTTTGGGTAAAGTAAAATTCATAACTCTAAATTCTAAATCCTGAATATTTTACTTCTCTAATTTCCATAAACGTCCCTAAAAAAGCCTTTTCTTCTATGATAAAGAATTTAAACTGAATTGTTTTTTACAATAAACCCGCACTACACAAAAACATTTCTGGAGTTTGAACAACAATTCCGTCCGCTTTATAGTCTTTTAGGTTTCTTGTAACAATAGTTGAAATCTGATGATTTTGCGCAGTGTAATATTGAATTGCATCTCCAAAATCTGAAAAAACAGAATTTAAAGCAGAATCTATTGTTTTTTCAGAAGAATCAATAACTTTTACAATAAGGCGCAATTTTCGTAAAGATTCTTTTGCTTTTTCAATTCCAAGTTCTTTTCGCAAAATATAAAAAACATTACAAAAAACAGTTGGCGAAGTATAAAGTTCAATTTTGTTCATATCCCCAAAAGTAAACAACAAAGCCGAAAAATGAAAATGCGGAACTCGATGCGCAAGTAAATCTAAAATCACATCAGAATCTACAAAAACCTTATTCATATTTTTCCCTCAAATATTTTTCGTAGTCTGTTTTGTAATCAAAATCATCTGGAAGAGAAATAATTCCCGCAAGTTCATTTACCAAAGGTGAATAAAGATTTTCTTTTTGTTTTTCACCTTCCATTCGTAAAGAAATCCCATCAAAAAAGTTTTCAATCAATTTAGAAAGCGAAATTCCAGTTTGCGCTGCATATTGTTTTGCATTAGCAATAGAAACTTCATTTAGTTTTACAGTTAATTTTACATCCATATACGTATAAAATAATCTAAACTATACGTATAGTCAACTCTAAATTCTAAATCCTGAATTCCGAATTCTGAATTTTCTTAAAACTCTTTTCTGTAAGTTTTTGCTTTGTAAGTTCGGCTTCCGTCAAATTTTGTGTATTCGCAATCTTCAAAAAAAGTCATGCCAAGCTTTTCCATAACACGACGTGAACCGTTATTTTCTACCGCAAAAGTTCCGTAAATTTCTTTAATATCAAAGCGGCTTCGTGCATATTCAATAATTTTGGAAATTGCTTCAGTTGCGTAGCCTTTTCCCCATGCGTCGTAAGCTAAATTGTAGCCAATGCTCCATCTATTTCCTTCATCTTCCTGAAAGTCAACACTGCCGCTTCCAATCAACTCTCCAGTTTCCTTTAAAACATAGCCAAAACACATATTTCGTTCATCATCATTTACAGTTTTGAGCCATTCTTTTACATCTTCCGCCTTGTGATAAAGAGGATAAATCATAAATTCATTTACACGAGCGTCGCCACACCATTTAAAACAATCCAAATAATCATCCTCACAAAGTGGACGCAAAATCAATCTTTCAGTTTCCAAAGTTTCCATAATTTTTTCTCCTTCTTTTTTTTATTTTTTTTTGGAGGGTCCCCTCACTTCGTTCGGGTCGCTATGTTCCAGGTTACGCTTTCGCTCCAGCCCGCTGCCACACGCTGAACGCGTGCTTTCGTTTGCAAGCAAACTCACAGCGTGGCCGCCTTCGGCGCCTTCCACAGCGCTACCCCAAGTTTATAGCAAAATATTTTTTTCCAAGAAATCTGCAACACCACTATTGTTGTTGTCTTTTTCTGTAACAAAATCTGCAATTTGTTTAATTTGTTCAAGACCATTTGCCATACAAACGCCATATTCCAAAAGACGAATCATACTTTCGTCGTTCATGCTGTCGCCAAAGCCCATAGTTTTTGATTTATCAATTCCTAGATGATTTGCAAGCCACAAAACCGCTTCGCCTTTTCCGCAATTTGGAGGCAAAATTTCCAAAAAGTAAGGTTTGCTTGTAAAGATTACCGCTTTTTCGCCAAACTCCGCTCTAAGTTCATCTTGCAAAGTAAGCAACACTTTTGGGTTTCCGGGAACAAGCATTTTTGTAAAACCATTTTTTAAAAGTTCATCATAATTTGGGTCTTCAACCCCTTTTAATCCACACAAATCAACATCAAGTTTTGTCCATTCTGTATATTTTGGATAATAAATTGTGTCGGCAGTGTAAACTTCGCTGTAAAGTCCATATTTTAAAGCAATTTCGTTTGTTCGTTGCAAAATTTCAGGTTCAACTTTTTTACAAAAAATTTGAGAACGACTATGTAAATCAAAAATGCTACAACCATTTATTGCAATCAAATAACGGCCGGCTTCTTTTCCAGCAATTTCCAAACGTCTAATAAATGGCAAAATTGCATCTTCCGCACGCCCAGAACAAAGCACAACATAAATGCCTTTTTCCGTGCAGGCTCTTAAAACTCTAACATTTTCATCGCTAATTTCACGATTTTCGTTTAATAAAGTGTCATCCAAATCTAAAGCAATAAGTCTTACATCTAATTTATTCATGTGGAAAGAATACAGCAAAAAAAGGATTGGATAAAGAGGGGGGGGAGTGAAGCTGCTGTCGCTTTATTACCGACTAGGCAAACTGCTTCACTCTCAAGTTTTAGCAACACTAAAACTTGTACGTTGCAACATGACCGAACGAGAAGCTGCTGTCCCTTTATTACCGACTAGGCAAACAGCTTCACTCTCAAGTTTTAGCAAGGCTAAAACTTGTACGTTGCTACATGACCGAACGAGAAGCTGCTGTCGGTTCTTTACCGCACGTGAAATTCAGAATTGCGAAGAATTGTATTTGTAACCAATGAGGTGGTATTTTGTATTTATTCTAGAGGTTAAAATGAAAGAAAAGATTAGAAATATTTTGTTTATTGGATTGGCATTTGTGATTGTTTCAACTGGAATTTTGTTTGCAACTGGGAAAAATTTTGCAAAGAAAGGGTTTTCTAAAGCAATACATGAAGAAGAGACTGTTTATACTGACACAGTTCTTATGGAGAGTGCTCCTGCTCGTTCCTCAAATACAATGTTAATGAAATCAACTTCTGCGGGCGTAACTTCTACAAATGTTATGCAGAATTCAAATAATTCAATTGGAAAAACTCAGGAACGAAAAATCATTAAAAGTGGTTCTCTAGATTTTGAAGTAAAAAATCTTTCAGAAATAGAAAATAAAATAGCAGAATGGCTTAAAGGTTTTGACGGATATATTTCTAATACATGGACTAATAGAAACAGACTAACAATTACAGCAAAAGTTCCTGCGAATCGTTTTGAAGAAGCTATGAATAGTACTGGTAATTTTGGGATATTAAATTCACGTTCTATTTCTACAGATGATGTAACTGAAAATTTTTATGATTTGGAAACCCGTCTTAATACAAGAAAGATTTTACAACAGAAATTAAGAGGCTATCTAAAAGATGCAAAAAATATTTCTGATTTACTTGAAATTGAACGCCAACTGAATAATGTTACAAGCGAAATTGAATCAATGGAAAAACAATTTAGACGATTGTCAAATCAAATTGAATTTTCCACAATTTCAATTTCTTGTACATTACCACCAAATACAACGGACACTGGATTTATCACTCCTGATTTTTCAGAAGATTTCAAAGATTTTGCATACAATGCTCTTCAATTTATTTCTGACTTTGGAATCTGTATTTTATATATTATTGTGATTGGAATACCTTTAGTTCTTCTTATTGCTGTTTTATATTGGGTTTGTTTTGGAAAAATTGGATTAATCAGAAAACTTTTTGATAAATTGAAACCATAACAGAAAATTCATTGACAAAATTTTATGCTTTCATTATTGTTAAACAGTTAATTGAGTTTATTGGTTTATTTTACGAATTTTCGTACCAAAAATGTAAGGTAAAGGAGGAATTTTACCCATGAATAATAATGCACAAAAAGTTTTTATGAAATCTAGCGGCGTAAATAAAATGGC
>SUWN01000085.1 GCA_015061465.1 Treponema bryantii
CGATGGATACAAAGCGGAAATTGAAACTTTAAAAAATCAATTCCGAGGATAATTTACAAATCACTGTTACTTTTTTTATTTCAAATTCTGTTTTTAATCCTAAATCAAGTACAGATTTTGTAAGTTCATTTTGCTTTGTGTAAAAACTTACACTGTTTGTACTTGTGATTGGATATTTTTGCGAAATCAAAAAATTCAAATTATTTTTTATTAATAAAGATTCTTTTTGTGGTTCATAATCCAAAGTTAGATTCATTGTTGGTTTTACGTTTTTTATCCAAAAGGAATTTTTGAATTGTAAATTGTAGCTTTCAATTTCAAAAAATTCTTTTTTTATTCCTTCCACTAAAAAAACAACAGAACCATTGTAAGATGAAGTTGTTAATTTTATTCCTGTTGAAACTTTTGTTGAAAATTCATCTTTTGTAAAATCATTCTTAAAATATGAATTAATTCCTGCGTTAAAAAATAGCGGTTTTATTCCTTTTACAACAAATCTGTACTGCGCCCCAAATTTTGCCTGAAAACATTCGGTCATCTTTTTTTGTGAACTCGTGGTGAATTCATCATTTGTGTTAATAAAAAAATCTGTATTTATAAAAATACGGTTTAATTTAAAAAGATTATCGCTTCTAAAAGTCCATGCAAATTCATTTTGTGATTTTTGATAAAGATTTAAGTTTATGCACGAATCAATTTTTTTTGTAACAATTCCTCCTTGAAAAATCCCTGCAAAATGATTTTGTGTTTTTTGTTCAAATAACCCTGCAAGTAAAGAAAAATTTAGTGTGATTTTGTTCGCCAGTGGAATTTTTGTAAAAAGGGATGAATAAAAAGTGTTTGTATCAATCATAAAAAAGTTTAGTTTTGCATCGTTTATAAAAAAATCTTTATTTTTGTAATCAACTTGCGCAAAATACGAAAATGGTTTTGAAAATGATGACGTCGTCGGTAGCGATGCATTCAAATATTTGGGTTTGTTTGTAGCGGCCGAAAATGGCGAAATTGATGTGGACAGAGCAGGGCTGTTCAAAGAAGAAATGTTCCCCGATGGATTCAACTTCCCGATTTTTACTTGAATTGGAACTAAAAATAAATCGTTGCTACAAAATGCAAAACCGTAATTTTTTTTGTCGTTTTTTTGATAATAATTTACATTAAAATACGGAAGATAAAGCTTTGTACCAAAAATTTTGTTTTTTAGTTCAAATGGATTTTCTGTTCTAAAGTCGCTTTTTGCTTCTAAATCTAGCAGAAAATCCACGCTGAAATATTTTGCAAACAGATTTTCGTCTGCAAAAACAACTACGTTAAAAAATAAAACAGCAATTAAAAATATATTTTTCATATATAGTTAATTGCTGTTTTTTGATAAATTTAGGCAATGATTTGCCAATTATAACAAAAAATTATTAATTATCAGTTGTTGTTGTTACATAACATTGTGAAGTCTTAAAGAAATCAATTTCTTCAATACGAGTTTTCCAATATTCAGCTTCACTTTTTGTAGTATAAGGTCCAATTCTAACTCTGTAGAACAAATTATTTTTTGTATCTGTGTAAGTAAAAATATCAGAAGGAATTTTGTTTTCGTCCAAAATACTTCTTGCATTTTCTGCACCTTTTTTGTTGCTGTAAGATGCAACTTGAACCCAATATCTTGTAACTCCTTTTTCTTTTGGAGCAGATTGTTTTTCAACTTTTTTTGCAACAGGTTTTGATGTAACTTTTACAGTTTCTGTTTTTTCTACAACTTTTCTAGCTTTTTGTTTTTCTTCTTTTTCGAGTTTTTTAACATCAACTTTAGATTCTTGAATTTTATTTTCAACATAATAATTTGATGTTATATAAATTGATTCAGAATCTGAAGTTTTAGTTGTAGTTCTATCTTCTTTTAAAATTTGCTCTGGAATATTTACAGTAATATTGATGTTTGGTGTATTATTTACAGGTTCAGTTTTTATTTCTGAAGTTCCATCATTTAAATTAAATGTTGTTCCAGTTGGATTTTTTGCAATATCTTGTTTTTCAACTTCGTAAATAGAAGTATTATTTGAAAGAACAACCATATCATCAACTTTTTTTACATCTGTAATTGATGTGTTTTCTTGTTGATTTGCATTTGCTGAATTTGACCAACCGTTTGTATTAGGATTTTCAACTGCCATATTTACAGGTTGAACATTCATATTGCCAGATGGTTTGTAAAAAATTAAAGCTGCTCCCAATACTGCTAATAAGAACGCTCCCACCGAAACAATAATCCATAATGTTTTTTTCTGTTCCATAATTTCCTCTTTTCTGGGCAATTTTCCCAGCACCCTTAATGAAAATATCGGAATCTTAAAAAAATAGTTTAGAAAAAAATTATAGGATTAAATTAAACATATTTTTTATAACGTATTGAGCAAAAAAATTGCTTTCGTGGATAACCGTACTTATGCTTCGCCGAGAGCCCTCGCGCTTCGCTTGTGTGAATATATCGAACAATTTTATCGGGCTCAATGCTACGCAAAGCACGAACATCCACTACGCATTTTTTTCAATAATTTTTCAAAATGTTTATTTTATCG
>SUWN01000086.1 GCA_015061465.1 Treponema bryantii
TCTGGTTGAATATGGCATTCTCTACAACCAGCATAATTTCCTACTAAAGCGTGATCTTTGTTTTTTGCTGGAAGAGGTTCTCCTTTTTGAAGCGTTGTTACAATTTCGTCCAATAATGAAATATTAAGTCCGCGTTTTATTGCTAATTTTAAATCTTTTTTAAATCTAGAAGAAGCAACAACATTATACATCCGCTTTTACTTCCTCCAATAATTCAGAAAAACTACTGTATGTTTTTTTGTTTGGTTGTTTTTTTAATTGTTGAATTTCTTCTATGGCTTCTAAAGTTTCTTCGTTATATGATTTTTCAACTTTAAAAGAAATAAAATCCAAAAAAGAAGAGACTTCATCAAAGAATTCTTCTGGAATTGTTCTTAATTTTGCTTCTAAAACTTCATAAGACATATTCTTCCTCCTCATATAAATATACACCAATAATTCGTTTATTTCTATGTAAATAGATTTTACTTTCTAGCTACAATAATCATTGTTCGGGCGTTTTGGTCGTAGGGTGAAAAATCAAAGTCGCCATAAACGTCTACTTTGCTAAATCCAATTTTTTTCATTTTGTCGCGTAAGTGGGCGGCGGAATAAAGGCGTTGTGTAAAAACGTGGTGGATTTTTTTTCCGTCGGGTGCTTCTAAATTCCATTCAGAAATTAATCCTTCCCACGCCCCTTCCACAGTAAACTTAGTTGTCACTTTCATTCCCGCACGGTCAAATTCTTCGCCTTGAGTAAAATACATAATTGCAGTTTCCCGACTTACGCATTCCAAAATAAAAGTTCCGCCGTCTTTTAATGAATCAAAAATGTTTTTTATGATGATTAAATCTTCTTCTTCGGTTGCGCAATATCCAAACGAAGTGTAAAGATTCACTGCACAATCAAATTTTTTAATAGAAGAAAATGTGCGTAAATCTGCATTTATAAGTTCAAGTTCCACACCTTCTGCGGCTGCACTTTCGGCTGCGGCGTCAAGTTCGCTTTGAATAATATCAACACCAGTAACTTTTAAATTTAGTGCGGCAAGTTCCACGCTAATTCGGCCAAGTCCGCAGCCTGCGTCCAAAACAGAGTCACCTTCTTTTAAGTTTGCAATTTTTTTTACATATTCTGCCACGTCTGGAGCTTCTGCCCAACGAGCGTCGTCAAACATAATTGGTGCGTAATTTATCCAAAAATCTTCTTCTTCAAACCATTGTTTCATATTTTAAACCTTTTTTTTGTAAGTGATGTATTTGTAAGGAATTTCACCTTGAAATGATTTATCAACTGTCATTGTGTATTTGTTTGTGTCAAAATCAGGAAAAAATCTATCGCCTTCAATTTTTAAATCAATTTCTGTCAAATAAATCAAATCTGCAAGCTGAATTGTTTTTTCGTATATTTCTTGTCCACCTGCGATTATAACGTCTTTTCCGCAAAAGGCAATTGCTTGTTCTAAACTGGATGTGAGCAAACATCCTTTGGGAACTTTTTTTAGAGATTTGGACACAACGATGATTGTACAATAAGAAAGAGCGTGAGAGATTTCTTCAAAAGATTTTCTGCCCATGATGACAAATTTTCCTTTTGTAAGTTCTTTAAATCTATCACGCTCTGTTGGAATATTCCAAGGAATTTTTCCGTTACAGCCAATCACTCTGTTTTTGGAGCAAGCTGCTATTAATGTAATCATTTTTACGCTTCTACTTGAACAAGAGATGCAACTCTTTCTGTTTGAGCATAAACACTTCTTGCGTTTTTATACGGATTATTGAAATTCTGAATTTGAGTTTTAATTTGATTTATATGAACTCTGAGTAAATCTCTGTTAATCTGATTTTGAACAAGAACCTTATTCTGCAAATCTGCCAAATCTTTTTGGATATTTTGAATATGTTCAATTTCTGGCATTTGATTTTGCGAAACTCCAAGCGATTTGTACATTTTGCTCATTGGAACAATCACTTTTTGAAGATTTGAAATATTTTTTACAACTTGTTGTTCAAGTTCTGTATGAGCAAGAATTGTTTCTGGATTTTCTGATTCAATAGAATTTTGTTGTTTTTCTAAAACAGAAAGATATTCTTTGAACTTATTGCGTTGCTGTTCCAAAACAGATTTGAATTTTCTTAAAAGTGCAACTCTTTCTAATAATTCTTCGTGTGAAATTTCAGCCATTTTTCCCCTCTTTATCCAATTATATTTAATGTGCTTGTTGTTTGTTGAACTTGTGTGTTTGCAGTTGTGTTTACAATTTGACGCCAAGAATCTGCAAGCGTTTTTAGTTTTTCTAAAACAAAAGTGATTTTTTCTTTATTTTTGTTAATTCCTGCGTTCATCAATTCTTCATTGAAATAAACGTACAAAGCCATCAAATTTTTTGCAATTTCACCACCTTTTTCCATATCCAAAGAAACTTCCAATTCAGTGATGATGGCTTGTGTTTTTTGCAAACAAATTCCAAATTTTTCTATATTTCCAGGGAGAATATTTCCATTGCTTTCAAAATAATTTACGGCTGTAGAAAGATTTTTAATTGCTCCCTCGTATAAAAGCACAATCAATTTTCCTTG
>SUWN01000037.1 GCA_015061465.1 Treponema bryantii
CAATTGCTGTGCGTCTTGTTTACGAAGTTGTAGAAGCAATCAACAAATTGCCAAAAGAAAAGCGGGTTCCATTAATTGCTATTGGCGGAATTGGTTGTTGGCAAGATGCAGTTGAATTCATTATGGCAGGTGCAAGTGCAGTTCAAGTTGGAACAGCCACATTTGCAAATCCAAACACAATGATAGAAGTAATTGATGGGCTAGCTGCATTTATGAAACGCAAAGGCTACAAATCAATTGAAGAAATGCGCGGATTAATTCAGCAGAATAGATAAAAAAGGAAATTTTTGAAGGCGCGCAAGAACAGAAGTTGTCTTTACATGATAAAATTACACTTTCACGGTGGCGTGATTGTGTAATTTTTTATTGTTTTCGGGTGAATTTAAACAAACTTGAAATCGCGTTCACAATTCCTTTAACTGCATTTATTATTACAGCAAGACAAATAATAAAACCGAACGGAATTACAAAAGAAATTCTTAGCATGAATAACGCAAAAAACAATTGTGCGAGTTTGGAAAAAAGAGTTGTCCAAGCTGCCGATTTTGTTTGTGGTGCTTCTTCTTTATTTCTGCGTGCGTAGTAAGTTTCGTTTTGTTCTTGTTGTGAATAACGTTGTGCATTGTTAAACCAATTCCAAAATACATCTTCATCGGCGTAACTTTGTGAATATGTGTTTCTATAATACGATTGTGTATTTTCTGAATAAGAAGCATTTCCTGTTAAATCATAATTTTTTCTTTTCTTTTCATCGCCTAAGACATCGTATGCGGCGTTTACTTCTTTAAATTTTTCTTCGGCAACAGCGTCTCCTGCATTTCTATCTGGATGATATTTGAATGCCAATGTTCTGTATGCTTTTTTTATTTCATCTGCTGTTGCTGTCTTTGGAACGCCAAGTACTTCGTAAAAATCTTTCATATATATAATAAAATACTAATTTTACAAATTAGTTACAAGTCATATTATTTGATTAAAACCCAAGTTGCACCAGTTCCGCCTTCCGCTTTTGTTTTTGGATGCCCTGATGTTCCCAAGCGACTATCGCGTTCTATAAAGCGACGAACCATTTCTCCCAAAACAGGATCGCTTCCTGTTGTATGAATACCTTTTCCGTGAATAATCAAAACTTTTTTTAAGCCACGACGTTTGCAATCGCCAATAAACAGATTTAATCTTTCTTCTGCTTCGTCTTTTCTTAAACCGTGCAAATCAATTCTTGCTTCTGGCTTCATGGATAATAAATAATTTCTGTCGGCGATTTTTGAACGTTCTTCTATTTCTTCTGCAATTTTGTCTTTATCGATTGTTCCGTAGCGTCTAAGCCACATTTCCATTGGATTAATTTGTTTGGAATTTTCCTGCGCAAGTTTTTTTTCAAAATCCTTTTCTTCGGCAAGCGCTTTTTCTTGTAAAGTTGGTGCGTTTGCTTTTTTGTGAGAAACTTGATTTTTTCCACTTTCTTTTTGTTTGCGAATTTTTTCTTTTTGCATTGAATCCCATTGATTCAAAATATCATTCATATCCATAAAGCAATCCTATTTGATTAAAATAATATTTTCTTTTTTTATCCATCCACCTGATGAACCAAATTCAATATAATACCATTCTTTTGTTGTTTCCACGATTTGAACAAAAGTTCCTTGTACAATTTGAATTTTTGCTTCGGCAGATTCTTCGGGAATTGATTGTAAAACTCCGCCAGTTGCAATTGCGTGAATATCATTGATTTTTGCAATAGAAAAAATCATCAGAACTACGCTACACATTAAAATTACAGCGACAAAAATTCCTTTGAAATAACTTTTTTTTGCAATAAAGAAAACCAACAGAATTACAAAAAGCAAAACTAAAAAGCACGAAAAATACAAAACAACACAAGGAAACTCTTTTACATCGGAAGGAAGTCCCAACTGTTTTTCAAATTCCATACGATTTTTTTTGTTTGTAAAATATGAAAAAATTGCATTGCGTTCAGATTTTCTTAAATCTGCCAATTTTTGACAATCTTCCTGCGAAATAGTTTTATTTTCGTGTAAAATTTCTGTTTTTTCAAAAATAAACGCTTCTTCAAACATTTTATTTTTTTCTTCAGTTTGAACAAGTTGCGCATTTTTTGCTTTTACAAAATAATCGTTTATTCCAATTTCAGCTTTGTATCCGTTGTAACCTGTCGCAACAATCACCATTTGTGGTAATTTGTAAGTTCCTTCTTCCAAAATAATCCATTCAAAATCTGCCACAGGAATTAATTTTTCCGAAAAAGATTTTTCACGATATTTTACTTCGGTGATTTCGTAAGCACGGGTTTGTGAAAAAATTGAATTTTCTGGAATATGCCAATTCATCTGCAAAACTTGTACCGCATATTGCACATTTACTGTAAAGTTGATTTTTTGGCCCAATTCTACAGAAAAAATTTCTTTTTCAGGCGGAATTTGGTCTGAATAAATTGTAGTTCCATCTTCAAAAACATAAACCAAACGTGGTGACAATTCCATCGGATTTACAGAAATTGTAACTTCCGAAAATTTTATTGTTCGTTTTACATCGTTGATTTTCACGTTTAACGCTGGAAGTTTATAAGTTCCTTCTTTAGAAAACGAAAGCCACAATTCAATTCTTGTGCTTCCTGGTTCCGAATAACTTTCTGTTCGTCGCAACGTTTGAAAAGTAACATTTTGTGGTAAATCAGGAATAGAAATCTGCATTTGGCTTGGCATTGTGTACGGAACTGTTACTTCAAATTTAATTTCTGTATTTGCATATAAATCCTGATTTTCTATAGGCGTAATTCTTAAATCTTTTATGATTGAATAAGTCAAATATTGAGAAAAAATAGAACTGTTCACGTTTAAAATCAAGAATCCAAAAATTAATAGTCGTTTGATAAATCTTGATTTTGCGTTGATTCGCTGTTTTTCCATTGTTTTTTATCATTCTCCTTTATATGTTCAAAAACCGCTTTTTCTTTTTCGGGCATGGATGATTTTTCTTCAGAAGCTGGAATTGACGATTTGGCTTTTTGCGAAACATCCTGTAAAGATTGTTTGAGCGTCAATTCCATGTTGATTTTTGCTTCCATTCTTGTATTGTCAATTTCCAACGCTTTTCTAAAATAATTTAACGCATTTTCATAATCAGCGTTTTTGTAGCAAATTACGCCGGCATTGTAATAAGTGGAAAATAAAATTTCGTCAGATGCGTCTGTAGAAATTGATGAAAATTTTTCCATTGCAGCTTGTTCTTCGTTCAACATTGCGTACGAAGTTGCTAGATTATATAAAAAATAATCTTGATTTTCTGTTTGATTTTTTTGTTTTGCTAATTCCTGCGCTTCTAAAAAGCACGAAACCGAATGTTTATAATGTTTTTTGTGCCACGAAAGTGTTCCTTCAAAAACCGATTTTGTTTGCGAAGAACACGATGTCAAAATCAGTGGCAAAAAAACAATTAACAAAGTTGAAATTTTCTTGGATGAATCTATCACAATTTTTGTAAAATCGAATTCTGTAAAAATAAAGCTGAACGCAAAAAACAAAATTGCCAAAAGTAAAAAGAATTTGTAACGAGGAACTGGTTTTTCTTCGTAAGTTGTGATGTTTGTAACGTGTGAATTTTCTTTTGTAATAAGTTGATTTATCAGTTTTGCCGCCGAACCTTTTTCATCTGCTTTTACAAACTGAATCTGTGTTTTATTTTTTAGATAATTTGTTTTTTTATTTACTTCTGAAATTGCATCATTAATCGCTTTTGTACGAAGTGCTGTTTTTACAGTTGTAATTCCGTCGCCTGCATAAACAGAAGTTTCTTTTTCTGAACCAAACCCGATTATAGAAACAGGAATTCCTGATTTTATACATTCCGTGAGCGCATTTTTTAATTGATTGTCAGTTTCTTCTCCGTCAGTAAAAACCCAAATTCTTCCAGCCGTCGAATAATTTTTTTCAAATGTTTCTTTTGCGCGTAAAATTCCTTTCCCGATGCTTGAACCCGGTGAAGTCATCAACTTTGGATTTAGAGATTCGAGCAACGATTCCACAATGATTTTGTCTTCGGTAATAGGAATTGCTACAACTCCGTCCCCTTTTGCAATCACAACAGAAACGCTGTTATTTTCCATTTTTTCTAACAATTTTTTTGCGTAAACTGCCGAAGATTCAAGTCTTGTTGTTCCGTTGTATCCATCTTTTGCAAGCATACTATTTGAAATATCAAACACGAACGAAACCGATGTCGCCGATTTTTGCACAGGAACTAAATACGAACCCCAAGAAATTTTGGAATAAGCCAAAATTATCATACACAAAGCAAGACAGTGAAAAATAGAACGTATTTTTGTCATTTTATTAAACGAAAGCAATCTTTTTGTATTATCATTTTTTCTTTGGAATTTCAGACTTTTGTCCACATATAAAGAATCTTTGCGTTTATACAAATTAAAAAACAAAACGGCTGGAATAATTATCAAAAAGGAAAAAAGCATGTATGGTCGTTCACAAATAATTTCAAATTTATTCATACAATTTCTCCCAAAATAATTCTTTTAATAAACCACGCGGCAACTATAAAAATGAGCGCAAAAAACAAAAATTTATCGTAATAAAGTTCCGTGATGATTTTGTAAGTAAAGTTTTGAACTATCACTTCATTTTTTGTTACAAGTTTGAGCGTGTTATTTAATTCTTGAATTGTTCTTGCTTCAAAATAGCGACCTTTTGCTTCGGTTGCGATGTTTTTTAGCGATTCTGAATTAAAATTGGAATCCAAATATCCCATATATTGTTTGCCAGTTGCGACGTTGGTATATTCAATTGGAACAGTTCCTTTTGTACCAATTCCCACAACGTAAATTGCAATATCATTATCTTTTGCTAAAGAAACCGCCGTATTTGGATGAATTGTTCCCGCATTATTTTCGCCATCGGTTAGCAAAATTATATATTTTTTGGGTGCGCTCGAAGATAAAAGATGACAAACTGCTGTACTTAATCCATCACCAATTGCCGAACCATCTCCCAAAAGTCCAATTTGACAATCGTTCAATCGTTGTGAAAAAATCACTTCGTCATTTGTTGGAGGAATTAAAACCGAAGCTTCCGAACCAAAAACAACAATTCCATATCTAAAACCTTTGTTTTCGCCTGCAATCGCTTTTATAGATTCTTTTGCCGCATTAATTCTTGTGTTATTATCCACGTCTTTTGCAGCCATAGACGGGCTTGTATCCAAAACAAAAACAATGTCTGCGCCAAGTGAAGTAAAAACTTTTTCTTGTTTAGAAATAACTGGCGAAGCAAACGCGCAAACTACAAGAACAAAGGAACTTAATGCAAAAATTCTAGCAATAATCGCAAAGATTTTTCTTCCGTTCCCTTTCCATTCAAAAGATTTTCCGTTCCAGTCAGAAAGAACTGCCGGAAATGAAATTCTAGAAAAAACTTTTAGCCATCTAAGAAAATATAAAAGCGGAATTAATAACAAAAGCAAAAAAGCAGCCGGATTTTGAAAATCAAACATTTTCACCTCGCACGTTTTCCAAAATTTTTATACTTTCTTCTAGAGTTTCCACAATTTGTTTGCGTTCTTCTTTTTCAAAAATGCTGTGATTAAATCTAACGTAATCTGTACGAATAAAAACTGAAATAATTTGTCCCATCGCTTCAATTTTTGCATCGGAAAGTAATTCGCCCGTGGCTTTATTAAAACCTTTCATCATTTCTGAAGTAACTGTTTTTGTAAAAGGAAAACCGAATCGTACTTCCAAATATAAACGCATTTTGTGTTGAACAAGACTCGCAAATTCATTGTCGTCTTTTTCTTTTAGACCTTGCTTCAACGCAGAAATTGTGCGCTTTTTATTTTTGTGATATTTACAACGTAAAATTAAATTTTTTACAAAGAAACTTACACTTCGCCATTTGACAATCAAACGAATCAAAATTATCAACAATAAAATAGAAAGAATTATCAAAGCGTAAAATTTGTAAGTCGTTCCTGGAAGCAAAATCGGTGAAAGAATATCTTGCAAAGAAACATTTTTTTCATCTTTTATAACTGAATCTATCGTGATTTTATCAAAATCCAAAGTGAACGACGATTGTTTCTGATTTTCTGACATCGATTCCATGGCTTTTGAAATATTGTACGATGGAATTTGTAAATCGCCTGTGCACCAAGGAACAAAAGTTACAACGATATTATAAAAATTTACGCCTGTTTTTGTGAGCGCGACTTTTTTTATCTGGTAAGTTTCTGTTTGTGTTGGTTCATCAAATCCTGATAAAGACAATTCCACAGCTTCACCATTTTTTAAATTTTCTGCCAAAGTTCCAAAATCCGCATTAAAAGCACAATGAAGTTCCGCTGTATCGCCAATATATACGTTTTTTGGAATCAAAATCATGGAAGAAGTTATTAATTTTTGAGAAAAAAGAGGAAATGAAAAACATAAAAATATAAAAACAAAAAACTTTTTCATTTATTTTCGAGAGCTCCCATTTTGTCTTGCAAAAATTTCTGAAAGAACTTTTAGAGGTTCATCCGTTGTTTTTAAGATTGCAGGAAAAACTCCTCTTTTTACACAAATATCTTGCCATTTTCGAATTCCACTTTCGTTATATTCAGACCACGCTTTTTTAAATTTTTCGCTCGACGATGGCAAAACCATTGTTTTTGAACTTTCACAATCTATAAAAGGAACTGAACCTATGGAAGGTAACTCCTGATCAAATTTATCTTTTACATTTATTGCAATTACATCGTTTTTGTGTGCAAGTTGCGCAAGAGGTTGTTCCCAATCGGCTGTTCTAAAATCGGAAAAAATAAAAATCAACGCGCGCTTTCTTAAAATTTTTGTCGCACCCGTAATCGCTTGATTTAAGACAGAACCAGAAACAGCTTTTTGTGGTAAATCTTCCAGCTGTTTTAGAATAACCATCGTTCTTTCTCGCCCATGTTCTGGTGCGCAAGAAAATTGAATTTCTCCATCAAAAAAAACTGCACCAAGCGGACAACTGTTCATTTCTGCCGCCATAGAAAGAAGCGCAATTGATTCTGCCACGGAATTAAATTTTGTCCGTTTTCCACTTCCAAGTTGCATAGAAAGAGATGTGTCCACAATTAAAAAAATCTGAAGTTCACGTTCTTCTTCAAAAACTTTTATATAAGGACGACCCATTCTTGCAGTAACGTTCCAATCGATTGCGCGAATATCGTCACCGCGAATATAATCACGAACACCGCTAAATTCAATTCCTTGGCCGCGATAAAGAGAGCGAAAATTTCCTTCTTTCATCCCTTCTGCCAATTCAGCCGCCGCAATTCTTAAATACGACGCTTTTTTGGCAAGAGAGTCTTTGTTTTCCATAAAATTACTCATTAAGGAACCGGTATAAAATCAAGAATTTTTTCGATAATTTCATCAGCTGTAACATTGTCTGCCGCCGCTTCGTAAGACAAAACAAGACGATGTCTTAAAACATTTAGCGCAACCGATTTTATATCTTCTGGCAAAACAAAAGCTCTTCCTGCAAAAATTGCCGAAACTTTTGCACATTGTAAAATCGCAATTCCTGCACGAGGCGACGCACCAATTGTGATATAACGTGTAATATCATTTGCCGCAGTGAAAGATGAATTTTTATTTTTGGAAGAATCTGGACGTGTAACATTCAAAATTGAAACAATATATTCTACAAGTTTTTCGTCACACACAACGTTATCTGCCAATTTGCGCATCATTTCAACATCTTTATTTGTGATGATTTTAGAAACTGGAACAAAAGGTGCTTTTCCACAAGTTTTTACAATTTGAACTTCGTTTTCGCTAGAAGGATAATTTACGACGAGTTTCATAATAAAACGGTCCAATTCCGCTTCTGGCAAAGAATAAGTTCCTTCTTGTTCTACAGGGTTTTGTGTTGCCAAAACAAAAAAAGGTTCTGGAAGTTTGTAAGTTTCTTCGCCTATTGTAACTTGTTTTTCTTCCATCGCTTCTAACATTGCAGATTGAACTTTTGCAGGCGCACGATTTATTTCGTCAGCAAGAACAACGTTTGCAAAAATTGGACCTTTTCTAACAGAGAAAGTTCCTTTGTTTTGTTCATAAATTAAAGTTCCTGTAACATCGGCTGGCAATAAATCTGGCGTGAACTGAATTCTTTTAAAATCGAGTCCAAGGATTTCCGAAAAAGTTTTTACAGCAAGAGTTTTTGCCAAACCAGGCACGCCTTCTACCAAAACGTGACCGCCAGCAATAAACGCTGTCAAAATATCATCTATAAGTTTTTCTTGCCCAACAAGTCTTTTTGCCGCTTCTTGGCGACATTTTTCTATTAATTTTTTGCATTCTTCTAAGTTTTCCATAAAAAGAAATATAACATTTATCTAATAATTTGAATATGGAAAGAATTATCTTTTTTTTATTTTACTTTTTCAGTTTTTTTTATTAACTTTAAAGCATCTATGGACAATAAACATACGTTAAACACAATTTTTATCTTTGGCCTTTTTGCGCTCCTTTTTGTTTTGCTCGGTTGCATGCTTTATCCTTTTTCAACTGTAATTCTTTGGACAATTTTAATTTACATTTTGATAAATCCGCTTCACAAAAAATGTCTGAATAAAATTGATAGACAAAAAAAGTTTTATGAAGCAAAACGTCATGCTTTGGCAGGAGGATTTTCAATCGGTGTTTTTCTTTTGATAATTCTTCCGTTGGTTGGTGCATGTTTTTTAATCGTACAACAATTTTTATCATTTTTAAAATCCGTGGAAGATTTTTTTATCCAAAATCCTGATTTTTTTACAACTTCCGAACTTGGCAAATGGATTGTAAACATTGCAGAAAAATTGGATTTTAATTTTATAGATTTAAACGAAGTTTCTATAAAAGCAAAAATCATGGAATTAGTTTCGCAATACAGTTCCAAATTAATTTCGTTCGGAACAAATATCGTCAGTAAAGCCGGAAATTTTGTAATTTCACTTTTATTTATTGTATTTGCGCTTTATTTTTGTTTTTTAGACGGAGGATATTTGACCGATTTAATAAAAAAAGCAATCCCAATCGAAAAACAAAAGATGACAGTTCTTACAACAAAATTTGCCGACATCACAAGAAATCTTTTTTCAGGTTATATTTTAGTCGCTTTATATCAAGGATTAGCGTCTCTTATAATCATGCTCATTTTTAGAGTTGATGGCGCTTTGTTACTTTCTGTACTTTTGATGTTTGCCTCTTTTATTCCAATTGTTGGCGCCGCAATCGTTTGGCTTCCTGTCGGAATTGTTTTGTGTGTTTCCAAATCAATGTTCATCGGAATTTTATTTATAATCATCTGTGGATTTTGTGTCAGCTTCTTAGATAATTTCTTGCGACCATTCTTCTTAAAAGACCGTATAAAAGTTCATCCGTTAGTGATTTTCTTTGCAATTTTAGGAGGAATCAGCGTCTTTGGATTAAATGGATTGCTTCTTGGGCCAATAATCGTAATTTTGTTCTTCTCTGTCCTAGACATGATTGTCGGCGAAAAAAATTAATCTTTTTTTTGACTTTTTTCTAAAAAAATGGTCCGAAAAAATCTTTTTTGAACATATTAACTATAGGGGAATAATTCTGAATTCAGAAATCAGAATTATTGAAAAAATATTACAAAAAAGGAGTTTTCTGACTATGGAAAATAGAAAACACAAAGATTCTTTGTTCATTGATTTATTTTGTAAAGATAAAGTGGAAGGTAAAGAAAATTTTATTTCATTGTATAATGCACTTCATCAAAGTAAATTGGATTTGGCTAGTACGGAATTAAAGGAAGTCAATATTGAAAACGTTTTATACACAGTTCGCTCAAATGACATTGCTATGTTAGTTGATGATAGGCTTGTCGTTTTGTTAGAACATCAATCAACGATAAATGAAAACATGCCGCTGAGATTGTTGGAATATGTTTCAAGAGTTTATGAACAGTTAATTCCTATAAGAACACGATATAAGAAAAAAGCAATGAAACTTCCTTATCCAGAGTTTTATGTATTTTATGATGGAAAAAATTCTTATCCTGCAGAAAAAACATTAAAACTTTCAGATGCGTTTATTATTCCAGAGAAGAAATATCTAAAAAAGAAAAATATTTCCCTTGAAATTTTAGTAAAAGTAATAAATATTAATATTGGAGCTAACAATTCAATTTTAAAACATTGTAAAACTTTGGAAGAATATTCCACATTAGTTGAACTTGTTAGAGAAAGTAAGCAGGAAAATCCTGATTCGTCTTTAGAGGAAACATTAACAAAGGCTATAAAAAATGGGATTTTGAGCGAATATTTGCAAAGAAAATCCTCGGAGGTTAGAAATATGTTGATTGCAGAATATAGTTATGAAACAGATATTGAAGTTCAACGTGAAGAAGCCTTTGAAGAAGGGGCTGAACAAACTAAAATACAGACTGCAAAAAATATGATTATAGATAAAATACCTCTAGAACAGATTGCAAAATGGACTGCTCTTCCTTTAGAAAAGATAGAACAAATAAAAAATGAATATTCAAAATCACAAAATTAATCTTTTTTTACAATCATTACTGTTGTGTCATCTTGAAGTTGTGTATCTTTGGAATATTCTGCTTGGAATCTTTTAAATTCAAATACAAGTTCAGGAATACTTAAATGAACATTGTTTTTAATAAATTCCTTTAAGCCATCAACGCCCAAATCTTGATTTTGGGCGTTACGCATTTCTGTAATTCCATCTGTAAAACAGAACAACATATCACCACTTTGCATTTGGAAAGATGTATCTACAAAAGATACTTCTACATCTTTAATTCCAATTGCCCCATACTGCGGAACTTCTTTACTTGGCAACAAATCAATAATTTCACCAGTTTCTTTTTTATATAACAATGGATAAGGATGGCCTGCGTTTGCAAATTGCAACGTATTTTCATCAGTGATTTTGAAAAGCAAACCAGTCATATAATTGTCGATGCTTCCTTTTCGTTTAATAATTAATTCGTTTACATCCATCAAAATTCCAGAAGCTGAATCAAAAAATTGTAAATCTTCATAAAAAATATCTGAAATTACGTGTTTAGAAAGCATTGTGACTAAACTTGCTGGTAAACCATGCCCTGAAACATCAAAAATTGAAAATCCTTTTAATTTATTTTGTTTGATGTATAAATCAAAAAAGTCGCCCGAAACTTCTATCAACGGTGAATAAAAAACGCTTATTTCCCAACCAGAAATCTTTTGGTACAATTTTGGTAGAAATTTATGTTGAATTATTCCTGCAATTTGCAAATCTTGTTGAATTTTTTCTTGTTCAGATTTTAAATTTTGATTAATTTGTTGCAATTCAACAGTTTTCTTTGCAACTTCTTTTTTCAAATTTCCAGTAAGAGTTTTATTTTGTGAGAACAAAGTAGAAAGCCGAACTACAAGAATGATAATAAATCCAATTATTGTTGCTTGCCAACCAAACATTGTAAATAAAGGTATTGTTTGAATTTTAAAAATTCCATGAAAAATTAAATCCAATCCAATTGTAATCAATATGACTGTAAAAAGTCGCATTAATAAAATTACACGTTTTAAATCCCTAGATTTTGCTTTTTTTACAATAATAATTGTAGAAGCAATAACAATCTGAATAAAACAGAAAGGAATAACTATCGTAGAAAGTGTCATCAACTGTTCATAAGTATACATTACTGCTGTAACTACTATTTCAAAAAATAAAATGGTAATTCTGACAATATGTTGTTTTTTTGGATATTTGTAATGCAAAAAACTTGCCAAAAATAATTCATAAAAATACGTAATAAAATAGCAACTAAAGAAATAAACGAATTTCATATAAGTTGCATAAGACATTGTTGTAAAGCCTAACAATTCAGTTGAATAAAAAGCTGAAATAAACGGAATTGTCGCTAAATTAAGCAAAGCCACGTACAAATAATAACTTTTTCTATCAGCCAAAAGATATAAAAGGAAGAACAAAATGAATGCACAAACCATTCCTCCTTCAAAGAACATAAAAATTTTGGAATTATAGAAATTTAATCTTTCTGAATAATTATACGCATCTTTTTGTGTAGAAATGAACATCTTTGTATCAATTTTTGCGTCACCTTTAACAAACAACTTTATATACAAAGTATTCGTTTCTTCCTGATTCACAATGTCTTTTGAAATAAAGCAATATTGGCTTTGATATTTGTTCGGAAAGAAATTTGGCGGAAATTGACCGTGTTCACCAATAAAAACATTGTTCAACCAAACTTTATCTGCAAAATAAACAAAAGGAACAACAAATCCTAAATTCTGATTTTTTAATTCATTTGTTATTTTAAATTCAGCCTTGAGCCAAATAAAATCCATTGTTGTTTTTTTAACTTCATTTATTGTATTTTCATCAAATTTTTTGAATTCTGTAAAAGCGTTTTTATTACCTTTGATTTCTTCAACCAAACTGTTTTGCGTACAGGGCGCCCACGTAAGAAAATCTTCTAAATAAATTCTATTTTGCTTGTCTGAATTTTTATTACAAGAAAGAAAAGTAAAACAAATTGTTAAAATGAAAATAAAAGTCCTTTTTTTAAAAAACCACATATTTTTTTTAGCTCGCTTTTTGATTCAATAATTTAATGATTTATATTCGACTTTATTATTTTTTGGACTTTTTTATAATATCGTTTTATTTTAAACCAAATATTATTGTAAATCAATTGAAAGACGTTTGTTTTGCAAATTTTTATCAAATTATTGTATATTTAGAAAGATGAACAAAAATCCAACTTACGCAATAAGTCTATTTTTTGATGATGATTCCACACAAAATTTAAATTCGCTCATAAATTCAATTGCTGAAATTACAGGAAATTTTTACGTTGTAGACAATCACATTCCGCCTCATATTACACTTGGAATGTTTAAAGGAACAAAAGATAGTGAACAAAAACTTTGTGATTTTGTAAAGAAAATGAATGATGATTTTAAGAGCGATTTTTTAGAAAATCCAATCGCTTTAGATAAATTAGATTTTTTTAAAAATAAGATTGCGTTTTTATGTTCGGCAGAAAAAAAAGATTGTGAAGAAAACTCGTTCCTTTATAAATTGAACAAAAATCTTCACAATCTTTTATTACCAGATTTTATGCCAGCCTGCAACAATTTGTATTTACCAGAAAACTATTTTCCGCATTGTGCAGTTGCTTCTGGACTTTCATCTATTCAGCTAAAAAAACTTTTGCAAAATCAAGATAAATTAACTATACCTATAACCGTTTTTCCGCAAAAAATTTCTTTAGCAATTCGCAGGCCCTATAAAATCATTTTTTAGTTTCCAATTGAACTTGCTTTAAGAGCAACGTCCATCAAAAGTGGGAAGTACCATTCTTGTCTAAGTCTGTTGTAATAACCGTATTTTTCAGACTCAGTTTTTGAAGGTTCTGCAACGCCATTATCCCAAACACAAGCTGTCATTCCATATTTTCTTGCGCGTTGAACAAAGAAACCAAACCAAGCTGCTCTATCTTCCAAATTGTCTTTATTTGTAGCTCCCATTTCTCCAATCACAACAGGAATTCCTTTTGAAATAAATTTTTCATTTAATCTATTAAAGTAACTTGTTAAATTTCCTTTGTGACTTTCTGTAAATACTTCTCCACCAGGAACACCCATTGCAAATTGATATGGTGTATACATGTGAACAGAAACTGCCAATCCATTTTCTGCCGAATCTACAGGCAATTTAAAATCAGCATGAAGAGCATGATCTGGAGATGCTGCCAAAGAAGGAATCATTACTAATCTGTTTGCGTTATTTCCGCCACTAGCACGAATTGTATCCAAACAAGCTTGATTAAATTCCATTAAAACGTTCATTGCTTCTTTACATGATGCACAACTTGGATAGTAGTTCCATTCGTGTTTATCACCTTGTAAACGAGGTTCATTCAAAACTTCAAAAACTAATTTATCACTATAATCTTTGAAAGTTTCTGAAACTTGTCTCCAAACACTTGTAAGGAATTTTAAAGATTCATCTTTGCATTCTTCTGTTGGATAAAATCCTTTTCCAAAACCAAAGTTTTTCTTTTTAGAATCATAATTGTCGTGGTGAATATTGATGATAACATACATATCTTCTTCACAAGCCCAATCAACAATTTGCTGAATTCTTCCCATCCATGCTCTTGAAATTGTGTAATTTTCATCTTCAAGGTGATTATGCCAAGAAATAGGAATACGTATTGTGTTAATTCCTAACGCTTTAAGACCTTTAATCATTTCCATTGAAGTAATTGGTTGGCCCCATGCTTTTTCTGTATCATTTCCTGCGTTTAATGGATCATTCCAAGGTAAAGCATCAAAAGTATTACCTAAGTTCCAACCAAATTGCATATCGTATACAATTTCTTGTGCTCTATTTTGTGGTGTAAAACTTGAATCATAAGTTAAATCAACAAATTGATTTACTAACAATTCATGTTGTCTTGCTTCATCTGCTGCTTTTTTTGCTTCCTTTGAAGCACAACTCACAAAACTAAATAAAACTGCAATCGCAATTAAAACTTTTGCAAATTTTTTCATAAAAGTTTCCTCCAAAAATTTGAATATATTTTTTTACTATTTTGAAATATGATTATGCCAAGAAATAGGAATACGAATTGTATTTATTCCTAAAGCCTTTAAACCTTTTATCATTGCTTGAGTTGTTTTTGGTTGTTTCCAACCTGTTTCTGTAGATAACCCAGCATTTTGTGAACTTGCTGTTGCATCAAGTGTGTTTCCTAAATTCCAACCAAATTGCATGTTATAAACAATTTCCTGTGCTCTATTTTGTGGTGTAAAACTTGAATTTTTACTTGCTGCTATAGCTTTTTCCATTAAAGTTGGAAAATACCATTCTTGTTTATTTCTATTATAATAACCGTATTTTTCTTTATATATTCCGTCAGAAACATCCCAACTACCATTATCCCAAACGCAAGCTGTCATTCCGTATTTTCTTGCTTCATTATTAAAGTAATCAAACCAAGCTTCTCTATCTTTTAAATTATCTTTATTTGTTGCACCCATCTCGCCAATAACAACAGGAATTCCTTTTGAAACATATAACTTGTTTAATTCACTAAAATGCCAATCTAAATCATTTTTATGTGAATTTGTAAATATAATGTCACCAGGAGCTGCCATTGCAAAATTATATGGTGTATACATATGTACTGAAAGAGCAAGTGCATTTTCTGCAGAATCTTCAGGCATTTTAAAATCACCATTAAATGCATTGTTTGGAGAAGCTGCAATTGAAGGAATCATTACTAAACGATTTGCATTATTTCCACCACTTGCACGAATTGTATCTAAAGCAGCTTGATTAAATTCATTTAGAACATTCATTGCTTCTTTACAAGTTGCACAAGTTGGAACGTAATTCCATTCATGATCATCTTTTTGTAGACGAGGTTCGTTCAAAACTTCAAAAACTAATTTTTCATCATAATCTTTGAAAGTTTCTGAAACTTGTTCCCAAACTCTTGTAATATATTTTATAGACTCATCTTTGCATTCTTCTGATGGATAAAATCCTATTGTCTTTTCAAAGTTATCTTTTGCACAATTATCATGATGGATGTTCATAATAACATACATATCTTCTTCATACGCCCAATCAACAATTTGTTTTACGCGATTCATCCAATTTGAATCAATATCATAATCAAAATCTTTTGTAATAGGAGTTATTGGACCTTTTTCTCCGCACCCAACAAAACAAAATAATAAACCGATTGTAAAAAATACTGTCAAAATTTTCTTCATAATAAGTCTACAATAAGTGGGGAAAATAAATCTGTCAACGAAAAAAAAATTGATATTTTTCAACTAAAACGTTTAATTTTTGCATATTTTATAAAATCATATATAATGGAATGTTATGAATTATATTTATTGTGTTTTAATTTTAACAAGTGTTCTTTCCATGATTACAATGACGATTATCGTAAAAACAAACACAACTTTAGACAGAACTTCAAGAACTTGGTTTAGAATTACTTTTTTAGGAATTGCTCTTGCGATGTTTGCTGAATTTTCAAGAGCTTTTTTAGATGTTCATCCTCTTTCCCCTACCCTTTATAAAATAATCACTTTGTTGGAATTTTCTATTACACCGATGTTGCCTATTCCTCTTTCTTTGGCATGTGGAGTTAGAAAAGCAGCAATTCCTACAACTGCAATTTTGGGAACTCACGCTTTATTAGAAATAATTTTAGTCAACTTTAATCTTGTTTTTTCAGTTTCGGAAAATAGCATTTATAAACGAGGTCCTTTTTACATAATTTATGTCATTTCTTATGTATTATCATTGCTTTATTTGATAATGGTTTTTTATTTCATTTCTAGAAGATTTAAAAATCGTCACTCTATTATTTTAATTTTTTCCTTAATCATTATTTTTGCCGGAATTATTCCTTCGTTAATTGATAGAAACATAAAAACTGCATTCCTTGGAATGACTTTTATGGGAATTATTTTATACAATTATTACAGCGAATTAACAAAACAAGATTTGTCCGATGAAATTGCAGCTCAAAACGAACGAATAAAAAATATGCAAACTAGCACAATCATTGGAATTGCAACGTTAATAGAAAGTCGTGATAGCAACACAGGAACTCATGTAAAAAATACATCGAATTATGTAAGCATGTTAGCAAGAGCTGCTCAAAAAGCTGGAATTTATCCAGAAACTATAAACGATAATTTTATAAAGCTCGTCGAAAGTGCTGCCCCTCTCCATGATATTGGAAAAATCGCTGTTCCAGATAGAATTTTGAACAAACCCGGAAAACTTACAGATGAAGAATTTGAACAAATAAAAATCCATGCAAGCGAAGGCGGAAAATTAATTCTTCAAGTTTTGGAAGACACTTCTGACCAAGAATACATAAAAGTCGCTTATGAAGTAGCAACTTATCACCATGAAAAATGGAATGGAAAAGGTTACCCAGAAGGATTATCTGGTGAAGAAATTCCTGTCAGCGCAAGAATTATGGCTATCGCCGATGTTTACGACGCTCTTACAATGGAACGTGTTTATAAAAAAGCGTTCCCTGTAGAAACCGCTTTATCAATCATTTCTGAAGATGCTGGTAAACATTTTGATCCTTTGTTAGCACCTTTGTTTGTAAATTTGATGAAATCAATTTGGGTTTAATGAATTCGTAAAAGAAATTATTTAACAAAAATATATTTGTTTACTTGAAGTGTGTGAAAGAATGTAATAACTCTGTCTAACATTCGCTCTTGTTCTTGTGGAAACGATTCTTTCATTGCGTTTACTACGTCGTAGACAGAGTTTTTTCCATCCAAAAGAAGCCACAATTTGCTTCCATATTTATCTAGCGTAATGTGGCTTATTTTTGGTTGATGAAACAACGTTTGTGCCAATTTATTAAAGAATCCTGTGTTTGGAACATCCAAAACAACATTTTGCTCTTCTTCTGTCCATTTAATTTTTTCAGAAGGAACAAAAACTAAATCCATATAATTTTTTGACACACGTTTTTTCATTTTATGCAGTTACCTTTTTTGATTTTTTTAGCGAGAAGAAAAGCATTGCAGCAATAATAATTACAAAGAATAATGCGCCACCAATGTTTCCAAGTGGTCCACCCAAGTTGATAATATCACCAATTGATTTATCACCAACTTTAATTACAGCAAACACTGCCAAAAGAATACCAATTAATCCTTCGCCAGCAATCATTCCAGAACAGAAAAGTGTACCGTTATTTACAGCTTCTTTTACTTCTTCTTCACCTTCTTTTGCTTTGCGTTTTTCTACAAACCATCTAATAATTCCACCAACAAAAATTGGAGCTGTAAGATAAAGTGGCAAGTAAAGACCAATTGCAAATGGCAAAACAGGAATTCCAAGTAATTCAATTACAACAGCAACTCCAATTCCACAGAAAATTAATCCCCATGGTAAAGTTCCGCCCATTACACCTTCAACAACAAGTTTCATTAAAGTTGCTTGTGGAGCTGGAAGATCGTTTGAACCAAATCCCCATGCAGCATTCAAAAGATACATAATTCCACCAATTGCGGCAGCCGAAACGATTGCACCCAAAATTTCACCAATTTGTTGTTTTACAGGAGTTGCTCCAACAATATAACCAGTTTTTAAGTCTTGTGATGTGTCACCAGCCATTGCAGTTACAATACTTACGATTGTTCCAATACAAATTGCAACAGCCATTCCTTCGTAACCTTGGTATCCGCAAGCTTTTAAGATTGTTGTTACAATTAATAAAGTTGCAATAATCATTCCAGAAACTGGGTTATTTGACGAACCAACCAAACCAACCATGCGGCTAGAAACTGTTGCAAAGAAGAATCCAAAAACAACAATTAACAAAGCACCAATAAATGGAACTGGAATTGAAGGAACAAGCCAAATCAACAAAGCAATAATCAAACTTCCAACTAAAACATAAAGCATTGGAATATCTTTTTCTGTACGTGATGAAGAATCACCTGATTTTCCAAAACCTTTAATTGCTTTTGCAAAAGTTTTAATAATTAATGGAAGAGATTTTATCAAACTAAAAATTCCACCGGCAGCAACAGCACCTGCACCAATATAACGAATGTATGAACTCCAAATTGCGTCTGGGCCAAGTTCAGAAATTGGTGTGCTTCCTGGAGCAATAATATTTGCGCCAGCGAACAAAGCGATTGCAGGAATTAAAACAAACCAAGCCAAAACACTTCCGCTGAATAAACAAGAAGAAATTTTGCTTCCACAAATGTATCCAACACCAGCAAGGGCAGGAAGAACATCCAAACCAAAACCTGTTTTTAATGGTTTAATTCTCCAAGCAATTTCTGATGGGAAAAGTTTAATTCCATCTGCAATAAATTTGTAAATTGCAGCAATTCCAAGTCCAGAAAAAA
>SUWN01000087.1 GCA_015061465.1 Treponema bryantii
CCTTTTTTGAATACTAATGCGTTTTTTGCTTCCAAAAACATAAGTACCATCCTAAAAGATTAAGTTAAGGATAGATAAAATCCCCTATCCTTTTTATCAAATGTAACACACAAATTTCAAAACTTCACTCAAAAATAATAACTATTTTAATTTGATTTTTTTACATAATCATTTAATAAAATATTTGCAACTTTTGGGTTTGTAATAACAGAAGGACCTGCGATACAACCGCCTTCACAAGACATAACTTCTACTAGATTTCCTGTTGTATCATTTGGCTGAATTTTTCCCACGTTAATTTGTCCGTACATTTTTAGTTTTGCCATTCCCGCTTTATTCAAACCATTAATAACATCCAATTTTAGAATTGAATCATCTTTTAATCTTTCTTTTACAGCCGCACCAACTCCACCAGTTCTAGCAAAATTTCTTGCGCTTGCAGAAGGAACATCCGTTTTTTCCAAAGGTTCAAACATATCAATTTCAATATCGCGGGCAATAAAAAATGCACCTAATTCTTCTACAGAAATTACATAATCAACAAGTTCATCGTCAAAACCTTCTCTTCGTTTGGCAAGACAAGGTCCAATAAAAACTGTTACACAATCTGGATTTTCTTTTTTTGCTACTTCAGCGGTATAATGCATTGGACTTCTTGTTTCTGAAATACAAGGCGCTAAGTCTGGAACATGAATCTTTACTGCACGAACATAAGCTGGACAACAAGAAGTCGTCATAACTTTGTCTCCGCGTTCCATTCGTTCTGTAAATTCTTCAGCTTCTTTTTGTGCACAAATATCAGCGCCTTTTGCAACTTCATAAACGTTAGAAAATCCACACCCTAATAAAGCGTTTTCAAATTTGCCAACGTCAGTTTTAAATTGCGCCGCGATAGATGGCGCGTACATTGCTACAACTTTTTTTCCATTCATGATGTGTTTTATTACATCAACAAGTTGGCTTTTATCCATCATGGCACCAAATGGACATTCGCGCATACAATTTCCGCAGAAAATACATTTATCAAAATCTATTCGTTCATGACCGTCTGGACCTTTTGTAATTGCACCAACAGGACACGCTTCTTCACAAGGAACTGGAATTTTTATAATTGCATGATAAGGACAGTTTTGCGCACAAATTCCGCAGTGAATACATTTATCGTTATCTATATGAGCGTGATGACGAATATAAATTGCTTTTTTGGGACAGTTTGTCATACAAGGACGGGCGTAACATCCTTGACATGCATTTGTAACAATATAATCTTGTTTTACACAGGCATTACAGGCTTCGTGCAAAACTGTGAGCATTGGCCAAGTTGGACTTTCACGATTTAGTGCGTCTTTTGCAAAATCAGTTAAATCTAAATCTTCAGTGTAATTTTCTGCAGAGATTCCCATTCGAGCAAGAATACGCATTTTTAATAATTCTCTATCATGAAAGACACAACAAGTAAAAGGTTGTTTATCTTGAGGAGCAAGTTCTGTAGGAATTTTATTGATTTTGTTTGAATCTAACTCGCCAGCTAATTGAAGTTTTGCAATTTTTACAAGAAGTTCTCTTTTGATATTTGTAAAGTTATTATTTAAGTTGAGCATTGAAATTACCTTGAGTTTTATTTTTTTTTAATTTTGTGAATCTAAGATTTTGTAAAGTTCTTCTGTAATAGAAGCGACATTTGCTTCTCCAAAAACTTTACCGTTTATTTTTACAAAAGGAGGTTTTGATTTATTTGCCATTTGTTTACAAAATTGCATACAAGTTTGACCGTGAACTTCGATTTTGTCTTTAAGTTCAAGAGGAAGTTTATCTTCCAAAATCATCAAATCAGAAGCACCCATAATAAAACAATGAGTGCCGATACACAAATCTATTTTAATTTTTTCCATATCAATTTACCCTATATAATTAATTATACACCATTTTAAATATATTGGATATGAATTTCTTTTAAGAATTTGCGTTCCAACAAATCTGAAATCCTTTTTACGATATTTCGTCTAATTTCCAATCCGACAGGCATAGAAGGATTTTGATGCGCTTCGTTAATTTTTGTTCCAACTGTCCAAAAGATTCTGTCTGAATTTAAAAGGATTTCAATCATTTTTCCAGCCGCATCAGAAGTTGGTTTATAAGAAAAATCGTATTTTTCCAAAATGTCTGCGACAGCGCTCAAAGTTAAAATCCCTTCGCAAACTAAATCAGCACCTTGCATTGTAGAATATGGCGGAATTTTTTTTGTTGCAGATAAAAACTTCGGTTTTACTTCTAGATTTAGATTTTTTGAAATTATATTCGCAGTTGTTCCGCCGCTAATAATTTTTTGACCAGAAAAAGAAATAAATAGCGCGGCTAAATCTTCGTCAGTTTCTGGGTCAATTGGCGGACCTGTAAAAATCATTGTGTCACGAGGTTTTCTAAAATAAACTACGCCGCAAGAAATATCATCTTTTGCAATTTTATTATCAAGTTCATGAGCTTTATTTACAATTTTTTCGCTCAA
>SUWN01000038.1 GCA_015061465.1 Treponema bryantii
CTCAGGCGCTTTTGTCTAAAACTCCTATGATTTTGGGATTGGACGGAAGTCAGAAAATGAGTAAATCTCGTGGTAATGCTATTATGCTTTGTGCAACTGAAGATGAAACTGCAAAAATGATTAAAAAAGCAAAAACAGACCAGGATAGAAATATTACTTATGATCCTGTAAATCGTCCAGAAGTTGCAAATCTTTTAATGTTGATTAGTCTTTGTACTGGGGAAAATCCTGTTGATATTGCAGCTCGCATTGGTGAAGGTGGCGGCGGTATGCTTAAAAACACTTTAACTGAAGCGTTGAATGAAGAACTTCGTCCTTTGCGCCAAAAACGAATGGAACTTGAAAAGAATCCTGATTATATTCGTAGCGTTTTGATAAAAGGTGCTGAAAGAGCCCGCGAAATTGGTATTAAAACTTTGGAAGAAGTTAGAGATGTGATGAATATGAAGATTTAAGATAAATTAAGAATTATGAATTAAGAATGAAGAATTTTGGATGAATAATTAAAAATTAAATCTAATGCAGAATTCGGAATGCAGAATTCAGAAGAATCCTTGGAAGTTTGAGCTTCTGAGGATTTTTTTTTGTTTGGAGGTGTTGTAGGGGATAGATTCCCGCATCAAGTACGGGAATGACAGTTTATTTCTTGACGGAATGACAATTCTTTATTACATTTTAATTAGTCAGGTTAGTCTTATTGGTCAAGTTGGTCAATAATTTTCTAATTTACAAAACAGAGAGGTTTTTATGTGTAAAGTGAATGTTTTAGAAGCAAAAACAAATTTTTCAAAATTACTGGCACTCTTGGAATCTAAAGAAGAAGATGAAGTTATTATCTGCAAAAATAATAATCCTGTTGCAACATTAAAATTAATTCCTAAAGTTGATGTTTCAAAAAGAATTGGAATTGCAAAGGGAAAGATTGGTTCATTTAGTTTAGAAGAATTTAATTCAATGGACGCAGAAATTGCAGATATGTTTTACAATAGCGAACTTCATATTTAAAATAAAATGGGAGAGTTGATTATGGATATTTTGTTAGATACGCATCTTTTACTTTGGGCATTGGGAGATTCTGAATATCTTCCGGAATCGGTAAAAACTATTATTAACGATGAAAAAACAAATCTTTATTACAGTACCATTTCTATGTGGGAAGTTGCAATAAAACATAAAAAAGGAAAATTAAAAATTTCTGGAACGGAATTATTTCATTATTGCGAACAAGCGGGATTTAAAGAACTTGTTTTAAACGAAAAACACATCATAGCCTTGGAAACTATAGAAAAAATAGAAGAAACTCCACCACACAACGACCCATTTGATAAAATTTTGTTGGCTCAAGCAAAGGGTGACGGAATGCTTTTGTTAACTCATGATAAATGTTTTTCTTATTATGATGAACCATATTATAGAATTGTGTAAAAAAAGGGGAATATTATGGCAATTACAGTAAATATTTATTACAAAGGCAAAGATGATAACGCCAAAAAGTTTGCAGAAGAAATGATTGCTTCAGGAACTGTGGATTTAATTAGAAAAGAAAAGGGGAATCTAAAATATGAATATTTTGTTCCCTTTGATGATAAAAACACAGTTTTGTTAATTGACAGTTGGGAATCTCAAGAAGCAATAGATTTACATCACCATTCACCAATGATGAAAACAATTCTAGAACTTCGTGAAAAATACAATTTAACAATGAAAGTGGAACGCTACATTTCTGACAAAGATGGAATCCCAGAAAGTGATAAGAAGTTTATAAAAAATGCAGCAAATGTTTCAATTTGTGGTTCTGATTGTTCAAAATGTTATTGTTTTGAATCAAAAATGTGCAATGGCTGTAATGAACACGAAGGAGTTGTTTTTCACTGCAATGAAAAAGAATGTGCCATTTATAATTGTTGTGTTACAAAAAATGGTTTAAAAAATTGTCTTGAATGCAAAAATGTTCCCTGTGAAATCTGGCAAAAAACTCGCGACCCAAAATTTTCTGATGAAGAATTTGCTAAAAATATCGAAGAAAGAATTGAGATGTTAAAGAATTTATAAGATTATTTTCCCAAATATCTTAATTCAATTTTTCGAATAGATTCATTTATCTCGTTTGCAAAGTTTTTATGAAGTAATTCAAATTTGTAGATACGATTAAAATGCAGATTTGTTAGAGGAAGATTCACCAGAAACTTGGTAATAATAAGAGTTTTCGCTAAAAAATTCTTAATTCCGAATTCCGAATTCTGAATTCAGAATTTTCTATCTGATTGCTACAAATTCAAAAAAATGCTATTATAATTTTCACATTTCATTATTGTAGGAGGTTACCGTTATGGTACCAGTTTTAATTAAGGATTTGCTTTCTTCTAAACCAGAAGGGCAACAAGTAAAAGTTTGTGGTTGGGTTCGCTCTGTTCGCGACTCAAAAGGTCTTGTTTTTATTCAAGTAAATGATGGAAGCTGCTTTTCAAATATTCAGCTTACTTTTGACCGCAATAATCCTTCTAATAATGCAAATGTAAATAATATTGAAGAAACTCTTAAAAAATTGAACACTGGGGCTAGCGTTCGCGCAATTGGAGCTTTAATTGAAAGTCCTGCAAGTGGTCAAGCTGTTGAAGTTACTCTTGAAAATATTGAATGTCTTGGAACTTGTAGTCCAGAAGAATATCCATTGCAAAAAAACAAAATGTCTATGGAATATTTGCGTGAAAACGCTCACTTGCGTGCAAGAACTAACACTTTTGGTGCAGTTTACCGCGTTCGTAACCAAATGGCATTTGCAGTTCACTCATTCTTCCAAGAAAGAGGTTTCCAATACATGAACGCTCCAGAAATTACATGTTCAGACTGTGAAGGTGCTGGAGAAATGTTCCAAGTTACAACTTTGAGCCTAGAAAAAATTGCAGAAATGGGTGTAAAAGCTGGTATTGGTGGAATGAAAGTTGAAGACGCTCACAAAATTGTAGATTATAGCAAAGACTTCTTTGGTAAAAAAGCAAGCCTTACAGTTTCTGGTCAGTTGGAAGCAGAAACAATGGCAACAGCTTTGAGCCGCGTTTACACTTTTGGTCCAACATTCCGTGCTGAAAATTCAAACACACCTCGTCACCTTGCAGAATTCTGGATGATTGAACCAGAAATGGCTTTCTATGATTTGGACGACAACATGGACATTCAAGAAGACTTTGTAAAATATCTTTTGAACTGGGCTTTAACAAAATGTCAGGAAGATTTAGCTTTCTTTGACAAACGCATTCAACCAGGTTTAATTGAAAGCTTAAAAGCAGTTGCAAACGCAAAATTTACACGCATTAGTTACACAGATGCAATTGCAATTTTGGAAAAAGATGCTGCAGAAGGCAAAGTAAAATTTGAATACAAACCTTTCTGGGGTTGTGATATTGCTACAGAACATGAACGCTATCTTACAGAAAAAGTGTTTAATGGTCCTGTAATGGTTTACAACTATCCAAAAGAAATTAAAGCATTCTACATGAAGCTTAACGAAGATGGAAAAACAGTTAAAGCTGTAGATGTTTTAGTTCCTGGCATTGGTGAATTGATTGGTGGTTCTGAACGCGAAGAAAACTACGAAGTTCTTTTGGAACGCATTAAATCTTTAGGACTTGAACCAAAAGATTACGATTGGTACTTAGACCTTCGTCGTTTTGGTACAGTTCCACACTCAGGATTTGGTCTTGGTTTTGAACGCTTAATTCGCTATGTAACAGGTATGGAAAACATCCGTGATGTAATTCCTTTCCCACGTGCACCAAAACTAGCAGATTTCTAATTTTTTTATAAAACTTTAGAATTGATTTAGAATACCATCCTTGTTATGATAAACGAGGGTGGTATTTTTTTATGAAACAAGCAATCAATCCAATCATTTATTCTGATTTTCCAGATCCAGATGTAATTTGTGTAAATAACGTTTTTTACATGGTTAGTACAACAATGCATTTTATGCCTTGCTGTGTCATTTTAAAATCATACAATTTGGTTGATTGGGAAATAATTAATTATGTAAATCCTTTCCACGATGTAAATCAATCAACAAAATTACAAGATAATAACGGAATTTACGCAAAAGGAATGTGGGCTGCTTGTATTCGTTATCATAAAGGGCTTTTTTATATTTTATTTATTGCTAATGACACTGGAAAAACTTATTTATTCACTTCTGATGATATAAACGGTGAATGGAAAAAATCTGAAATACAAGGTTTTTATCACGATGCTTCGTTGCTTTTTGATGATGACAAAAGAGTTTTTATTGTTCATGGAAATTCTGAAATTCATCTTACAGAATTAAAAAGCGATTTGTCAGGTCCTAAAAAAGATGGAATTAATAAAATCATTATTCGTGATGATAAAAACAAAGTAAATTTAGGTTATGAAGGAAGCCACATTTATAAAATCAACGGAAATTATTATATTTTTTTAATTCATTGGCCCAAAAATAATTTTAGAACACAAGCTTGTTTTATGGCAAAAGAAATAGACGGGCAGTGGAGTGGAAAAGATGTTCTTTGTTCTGATTTAGATAATTGGAATAACGGACTAGCGCAAGGTGGAATTGTTCAAACTCCCAATAAAAAATGGTACGCAATTCTTTTTCAAGACCACGGAGCTATCGGAAGAATTCCAGTTTTAATTCCTGTGAATTGGCAAGATGATTTTCCTGTTTTTGAAAGTTCACAAGAAAAAATTAAAACTTTTCAAGTTGAAGATTTTAATCCTTCGTACAAATATGAACCATTATTTACAAATGATTTTACATATTTGGATAAAAACGGAACTGAAAAATTAAAACTTCAGTGGCAATTTAATCACATTCCTGAAATTTCATTTGTTAAATTTAAAAATAATCAGTTTGAAATTACAACTTCGAGCATTTGTAAAAATCTTTGTTTGGCACAAAATACTCTTACACAAAGAACGTTTGGACCAAAATGTTTTGCAGAAGTTCAAGTTGATTTTTCACAAATTAATGACGGCGATTTTACAGGAATTGGCGTTTTGCAAGGTGATTACGCTTTTATTGCTGCTACAAAAACAAATGGAAAAAATCAAATTGTAATTGCAACAAGAAAATCAGAGCAAGATTTATATAAAATCGGTCAAGTTGATAAAGATGAAGTTCAAATTATTTGGCAAACACAAATTCAAGAAAATAAAATTATTTTTAGAGAAAATTTTGATTTTTCATTAAATGCCGATTTTGTTAATTTTGAATACAAAAATATTTCTAGTGAAAACTGGAGCAAAATTGATTTCAAAAAGAAATTAAAATTCGGTCTGGACCATTTTACAGGCGCTAGAATTGCTTTGTTTAATTATTCAACAAAAATAATTGGCGGAAAATCAATTTTTTCAAATTTCAAATTCATCAAAGAATAAATTTATTTGTTAAAAGTTGCGTTTACTTCCTTTACAGCGTCAAACAATTCATCAATTGCTTTTTGAGTTGTGTGTGGTCCAAAACTAAAACGAACTGACGATTCTCTTAAATCTTTGTTTACATTCATCGCTTCTAAAATTGGTCTACTTTGTTTTTTTGTGGAACACGCACTTCCTGTCGAAATAAAAAAACCTTTTGAATCAAGTGCACGCAACATTACATTTCCGGGAATGTTTTTAAATGACGCTTGAATTACCCAAGGTGAATATAAGGATGAATCTTCAAGATTTGCCCGATTTTCTGGAATGATTGTACAACCTTTTAATTCCGATAGTTTTTTTATAAATGAATTTGTAATTTCAACTTGTTCGTTATATTTTTGGATAGCGAGGTTATCGTTGTTTTTAATAAAATAACGTTCCAAACATTTAGAAAAAGCAACAGCTCCAAAAAGATTTTCAGTTCCGCTTCTAATTCCTTTTTCTTGTCCGCCACCGCACAAAAATGGTTCAATCGGATTTTTAGAATAAAAAATTCCAATTCCACGCGGACCACAAATTTTATGAGCACTTAAAGCAGCGCTATCAATCCCATCATAATTTAAATCAAGTGGAATTTTTCCAGCCGCTTGAACACAATCTACGTGGAATTTTGGTTTTCGTTTTCCTTGTGAAACTTTTTTCAATAAATCAGCAATTTGGTAAATTGGTTGAATTGCGCCAGTTTCATTATTAACAGCCATAACACAAACGAGCATTGTGTCATTTGTAATAAGTTTTTCTAGAGATTCAACGCAAATAATTCCTTTAGAATCACACGGAATTTGAACAACATTACAACCACATTTTTTCAGAGCCAATGCTTGTTCACGAATTGCAGGATGTTCAATTGAACTAATTAAAACAGTTCCTTTTTGGGGTTTGTTTAGAATTGATAAAAGAGCAATTTGATCGCTTTCAGTTCCGCCAGAAGTAAAATAAATATTTTCAGCTTTTACACCAAGAACTTTTGCCGCAGTTGAACGTGCTTCTTGCAAAACTAACGCTGCATTTTTTCCAATTTGGTGAACGCTAGAAGGATTTCCCCAACTTTTTATAGAAATTGCGAGTGATTCTTGTAAAATATCTTCATCAGCTGGACTAGTTGCTGCCCAATCAAAATAATGTTCTTTATTCATAAAATTATTTTAATACATTTAGAATATCTGTATCATCAACCTCAGCGATAAATGTGTCTTTTATATTTTTTTGTAGAACAAGACGGATTTTATCATCTATATTTTTTTTGTCTTTATGCATTGCAGTTAAAAAACGCTCCCCAATTCCGCCACCTTTTACAATACTTGGAACAGCTTTTGTTTCCCAACCAAAATTTTGTAAAATCTCAAAAACTGAATTACGGAACGCTTCACTACAAAAATCTTTTTTATAACTTAAATGAATTGCTCTACCAATTCCCCAGGCAACAGCTTCTCCGTGAGTAATAGAACCAAGCCCAACAATTGTTTCAAGAGCGTGCCCAAAAGAATGTCCAAAATTCAAAAAAGCACGAATATTTTTTTCAGTAAAATCTTGTTCTACAATTTGAGCTTTTGCAGCAACACATTTTTTTATAATTAAATCAACGATTTCAACATCGCGATTTTTTATTTTCTCAGATTCATTTTTGAATAAACAAACAAGTTCTTCATCACACAAAAGTGCAGTTTTAAAAGCTTCTCCAAGTCCCGAAAAATATTGTTTTTCTGGAAGATATTGAACAAATTCTGGAAAATAAAACAAATCAGTTGCAGGAAAAAACGAACCAATCATATTTTTGTAATTTTCAAAATCACAACCAGTTTTTCCACCAATAGATGCGTCAATCATCGCCAAAAGAGTAGTTGGAACAAATTGAACACTTGCGCCACGTTTAAAAATACTTGCAGCAAAACTTGTTAAATCACAAATAACTCCGCCACCAATTCCAACAAAAACGTCGTTTCTAGAAAAACCTTCGTCAATTGCTTTTTTAATAATTCTTAAAACACTGTCAATCGTTTTGTAAGGTTCACCAGAGCCCAAAATCATCAAAACATCTTTTCCACAAGAATCATCATCAAATTTTGAAATAAAATCCTTCATACAATCAAGACTTGCAACTGTAGCGTCAGTAACAAAAAAACGTCTTTTGTTTTCAGGATTTTGCCCCGGATTAAAAACAGAAACTAAATCAGGTTTACCAGATAAAAAAGAAATGTGAGACTTTTCAGTTCCACAAAATATAGAAGGATAATTGATAGTAAAGTTATTATTTTTCATGCGAGATATTTTAATAACTTTTTGATTTCATAGCAAGTAATTCATCAATGGCTTTTTTAACTCGTTCAATTTCTCTATTCAACATTTTTTCGTAATTTAATTCGCCAGTTTTAATTCGTTCGCGTTCATCTTCCCAATTTTGTAATTCAGTAATAAAAAGAAAATTAAACGAAGATGCATTTGCTTTTTCAAACCAAAGTTTTGCTTCCTGCCAATAATACAAGCCAGCTTCATAACAACTTAAAGTTTTTTCCAAATTGTTCAAATATTCATCTTTCCAAGGCGCATCGTAAAAATAAACACATTTTTTATCGTAAATTCGCCCCAAACGCAAATGTTGTTCAATCAATTTTAAGTTTACGTGCATCTGAAACAAATAACGATATTTTTCCCATTGTTTTTCAGTTTCAATTTTTGCCATTGCATACAAAGGATTACAAAAATCAGCTTCAACAGCTTTTTCAAGCCAATAAATATTTTCAATACAATCATCCGGATATTGCTGATAGTGAACGTGATATAATTTATAAAAATCCTCTTTATATTTGACCATGTAAGCGTTCAAATCTTGAGGCAAAAAAAATGCGAAAATAAATGAAAATAAACAAATCTTAAAAAGTTTTTTCACAATTTAAATATCGGAAAAATTGCAAATTATGTTAAATCTAAATTAATCAAAAATCCGCTTAAAATTTTTCTCTGCAAGATTTACAAAATTATCAAAATCAACTTCATCGCTTCTAAGATTCCAAGCGGCTTTGTAAACATCAAAAATTTCAGTAGAAAAAGTGTTTTGTTGATTTTTTAAGGTTTGATACGGCGCATCAGTTTCCCACAAAAGGCAATCAAGCGGCAAATTTTTTGCACAATCCAAAACTTTTTTGTTATTATTCAAAATCTGTTTTCCAAAACTAAAAAACGCATTAATTCCTCGTGATTTTAGACTCAAGGCTTCAGTCGAAGTTCCCATAAACGAATGAAACAAAACCGCTTTTACATTTTTTAATTTTTTTGAATATTCAAACAACTTGTGATTCGCCTTTCTACAATGAACAATCAAAGGCAAATTATGATTGATCGCCAAATCAAGTTGGAATTCCCACGCTTTTATCTGCAAATCTTCCGTCGCTTTTGCATTTTCCGTAAAAAAATCAAACCCAGCTTCCCCAATTGCATCAATTTGTTTTTCTTCCACAAGTTGTTGTAAAAAATCCGCCTCATTCATATTCAAAATCAACGGATGAATCCCAAATGCAATTTTCAAATTTGAACCAAATCCCTCTAAGAACCGGCTTTTCGTGGCTTGGTAACCCGCGGTGCCAAAGGCACTGGCTTCGCCACCACTACAATCCGGGGTAAGCAAAGATTTATAAAAATTAAATTCATCTTTAGCACAAAAACTTGCGCAACCGTTCCAATTTTTATCAAAAGAAAAGCAATTTCTTGTAATACAATCAATTAAATGAAAATGAGCATCAAAAAACATAAAAAAAATCCTAAACTCAACTATATTATAACCGAAAATTTAAATAAGAAAACTTTATTATTATGTAAAATATTGGGGGAAATATGGCAAACAAAAGTTTTACATTAAAAGGAATTGGAAAAAATACTGATTATTTAACTATCATTCGCGAAATGGAAGATGGTTTTGTTGTAAGAATTGTACGTGATTTAGATGGATATACAGATGTAAAAACTGATTACTTAAGCAAAGAATTATTCGACAGCTGCCTTAGAACTGGATATTTGGTCGCTGTTTCTGTTCCAGCATAAAATTTTAGTTGGTTTCACAGCGACCTCCAGATTTATGCTTTGCATAAATCTGGTACGGGCATCGAGCTTCTGTCCCTTGCTCAGGCTTCTAATTTATATTTTATTGAATATTGCTTTTGCCTGCGCATCAAGTATTTACATCGTTCTCTAATTTTATATAAAAAAAATACAAAAAATCTTATTTTAAAAATTGTTTTACAAGTATATAAAGATAGTTTATAATTAAACTATCTTTATTTTTTTGCAGCAGGAGTTTTTTATGAAACGAGTTTCTTTATATGTAAAATTTTTATTAGTATTAACGTTGCTTTTTTTTGTTTCATGTGCAGTTTCTATTGCGGTTTTAAGACCTATTATTAAAAAAGCTGTTATGCAAAGTGATTATAATGCCTTAGAAAGAAAAGAGTTTCTTGTTGAAGATATTATCGATAGAGAACAAAAATCGATAGAAAGTTATTTAAATGATATAGAATCTTTAGCACCAATTTTCCAATCAGAATCTGAATTTAAAAAATATGTTCGTATGTATGCAAATAATTTTAACTTGTATTGTGCTGCAATTCTTAATCCAGATAATAGTGTTTATTTTGGAACTTCATTTACGCTTTTCAATCATGATTCTGAATTAAAAGCGATTTCTCAAGCAAGAAAAAATAAAACGAATGTGGTTAGAACTGTTACAGAATCTGATATTTTGTTTACAGGAGCTACAAAAATCACTCTATTAGGGGAAGATTTTATCCTTGTTTTACAAAAAAGATTGACTGATAATGATTTTATTACAAATATTGCTGAAGAAACTGACACAGGGATTTCTTTATTTATAAATGATATTAGAGTTTCAACAAGTCTAAAGGATGAAAATGGAAAATACCTATCCGGTCGTTTTGAAAATACAGAAATTTTAGATTTTGTTTATTCTAAAGGTGAAGTTTTCTCTGGTGAAGTTGATGTAGAAGGTAACATGTACTTGTCTATTTATAAGCCTTTTAGAACTGATAATGAATATGAAAAGGTAATGCTTTTTGTTGGTACAAATATTGAACATGTTAATGCTGTTTCAAATTCTGTTACAACAAAAGTTGTTTTAACTATCATTGTTTGTTTGATGCTTGTTATTGGATTAGTTGGAATAATGCTTGTTACCGTAGTCTTACCTCCTATTAATAATTTAAGAAAAACTTTTGAAGAAGTTATTACTCAAGATGGAAATATTGATTTTACAAAAGAAATAAAAGTAAAATCAAAAGATGAAATTGGAGATATGGGAAGGGCAGTTTCTAAATTTTTTGTAATTCAAAAAGATTTTATAAAAAACGTAAAAGAAACTAGTTTAGTTTTAGGTAATTCTAGTTCTGAGTTGGCAGCAAATTCTCAACAAACAGCTGGTGCTGCAACTCAAATTTCAGCAAATATTTCAAGTGTTCAAAATTCAATATTAAAGCAAAGTGACGCTTTAAATAGCGTTCACAGTGTTATTGAAAAAAATATTCAAGAAATTCAAATGATGGAACAATTAATTCAATCACAAACTTCCGGTATTGTAGAATCTTCAGCTTCCATTGAACAAATGGTTGGAAATATAGCTTCTGTTTCTAAATCAATTTCTCAAATGTCAAATGAATACTCTGAATTAATGAATATTACATCTTCTACAAAAGTTCGCCAAAATGATGTTTACAAGAATGTAAAACAAATGGCTGAACAATCTTTACATCTTACAGATACAAACGAAATTATTGCAAAAATCGCTTCGCAAACAAATTTGTTAGCGATGAATGCAGCTATTGAAGCTGCACATGCTGGTGAAGCAGGAAAAGGTTTTGCTGTAGTTGCAGATGAAATTCGAAAATTAGCTGAAAATTCTTCTCAACATTCAAAATCAATTCAAATGGAACTAGATCAACTTTCAGCTATAATTACAGAAGTTGTAGCTTCAACAGAAATTTCTAAACAGGAATTTGAAGAAATTTCTACAAAAGTTGATACCACAAATGACCTTGTAGCAGAAATTAGTGATGCAATGAAAGAACAAGAAGAGGCTAGTAAACAAGTATTGATTGCTCTCAGAGAAATGAATGAATCTTCAAGTACAGTTTCTTCTTCTTCTAAAGAAATGAGTAAACATGGTCTTGTTCTTCGTCAAGAAACAGAAAATTTAGAAATTATTGCAAATACAGTTCAAGGAAGTATGGAAGAAATGAACGCTGGAATAAAAGAAATTTCTTCAGCTACAGTTGCTGTTTCTGAACTTTCTACAGTTACAAAAGATAAAATTTCAGAACTAGAGCAAATTATGCAAAGATTCAAGTTACAATAAATAGTTAAAAAAAGCAGGTGAAAGAAACTTTCACCTGCTTTTTTTTTAGGGTTTAATACAAACCCTAAAAAATGTTGAATCAAAGGCTTGAACGAAGTGTCCCTTGAGCGTACTTATTTTAATTCAAAATCACAAAGTTCTTTTCCGTCGCCTGTTTTTGCAGAATAAGTTCCCTTAAATCCTTCTACGTTTGCAAAACCATTTTCATCTGTTTTTACAGCTAGACTTGTATGCCATTCTTTATGAATTAAATCATATAAAGCGTTGTACGAAGGTTTTAAACTGTTGTCTTTACGAATCAAACCACTTGGAGCATTGAGCCAAGCACCGTCTGCAAAATCCCAGTTTGTAATTGCTGTAACAAGCGGATGTTTTTCAAAAAGATTTTTGTACATTTTGCTCAATTCTTCTGCTTGCATTTGTTCAAGTTCTGGAGTTGCAGCGTCATCATCATAATGAGCATCTTGTAAATCAATAATTTTTGGATCTACGTTTGGACCTGCAACAATTGTGTTTTCTGTAAAGTGAATTGGAAGCCCAAAATGTTCAAAACGAGTAAGAGTTTCTTCAAGTTTTTCGATTCCCCAAACTCCATGATGTTGGTGTGATTGTAAGCCGATTGTGTTGATAGGAACTCCGCTTTGTAAAAGTCCATCAATTAAAATTTCATAAGAAGTAGAAAGATTAAAATCATTAATTAAAAAAGTTCCATCAGGATTACAATCTTTTGCTGCATCAAAAACTTTTTTACAAAGTCCAATGCGTCCATGTTCTTTACAAAGTCGTGTGATTGCATTGTCGTATTTGTCGTAAATCGGCATGATAACAACTTCGTTGATAACATCCCACATATCAATTAAACCTTTGAATTCGCCAACGTCTCTATAAATACGTGCAAGTTGTTTTTCAAGAATTGTTTTGTTATCATATTTTAAAAGCCATTCAGCACATCCTGTATGCCAACAAAGTGGATGACCTTTTACAGTTGCATTAAAATCTTTTAATAATAAAGCTGCTTTTTTTAGATTTTCTGTGTTTGGTTTTCCTTCTTCTTTTTCAAATCCGCCCCAATAAAAAGGCAATGTTCCATAATTAAAAAGTTTTGCCCATTTTTCTGTTCTATCAATAAAATGAGCTTTTTTTTCTTCATCAGGAATACTAACTGCGGCTACAAAATCAAATGCACCACAACCAAATAAAAAGTCGTGTTTTTTTAATTCCACTTGAATATTTTGATTAGATAAAGGTTTGCCATCTTTTCCAATAAATTGGATTTTTTTACTAGCTTTTCGATGAGCTAAATCTGCCATAATTTCCCTCGTATTATAAGTTTATATAAAAAATTATGGCATTGATTTATTAAAAATGTATTATAAAACTCTACAAAAATATTTATTTTAATTATTTATTCGTACGATAAAATTAAAGAATTAAAACCAAAGAGTTAATAAAAATAATTTAAAATTGCTCCCGCTTACGTAGGCTGGTTCAAAACCGCTCGATAACTCGCTACACGCTGCTTGTGGTATAGAAACTATAGAACCAGCCACGCAGTGGCTGCCACAAGCAGAGTGTATTTGCCCCAACCTCCGTTCGCTCGCGCAAAATCTATTTTTTTTAACATTTTTATAAATGTTTAATTTATCTAAACAGGCGGAAATATCTAAAAAACGAACGTTGGTATATGTAAAATTTATTTTAAAATCTACGGGCAAATTCGATAAAGTAAACATATAAAAAAATTGTCTGAAAAAGGCGGAGTGAATGTTCGTGCTTTGCGCAGCGTTGAGCCCGATAAAACTGTTCGATATATTCACTCAAGCGAAGCGCGAGGGCTCTCGGCGGAGCATAAGTACGGTTATTCACGGGAGCCTTTTTTGCTCGATGTTTTTTCTTTATATGTTTAATTTTATCCTACATTTATTTAAAATAGAATGTTTTTTAATGACATTTTTTTTTCATTATTTTATACTCGAAATTATGAAAATCACATTAAAGAATATTTCTAAGCATTTTGGAAACACTAAAGCTGTTGATAATTTTAATTGTCAGATGAATGATGGTCATTTAATTTGTCTTTTGGGGCCTAGTGGTTGTGGAAAGTCTACTATTTTAAACATGTTGTGTGGAATTATTAAGCCAACTAGTGGACAGATTTTTTTTGATGATGAAGATGTAACAAATCTTCCGCCAGATATGCGAAATATTGGAATGGTTTTTCAAAATTATGCTCTTTATCCTCATTTGACTGTTTTGGAAAATATAAGTTTTCCTCTTGAAATAAAAAAAGTTCCTAAAAAAGAACGCCACGAAAAAGCAAAAGAAATTGCAAAACTTGTAAAAGTTGATTCTTTATTAAATAGATTTCCAGCTGAACTTTCGGGCGGCCAACAACAACGTGTTGCAATTGCCAGAGCGTTAATTAAAAATCCAAAGATTTTATTGATGGATGAACCTCTTTCTAATTTGGACGCAAGACTTAGACTCGAAATGCGTGAAGAAATTAGACGTATTCAAAAAGAAACTGGCGTTACTACAATTTTTGTTACACATGACCAAGAAGAAGCAATGTCAATTTCGGACAGTATAATCCTTATGAAAGATGGGCTTTTGATTCAAGAAGGTTTGAGTCAGGATTTGTATAACAAACCAAATTGTAGTTTTGTTGCTGAATTTTTAGGAAATCCTCCTGTAAATAAAATTCAAAAATCAGATGAATTATTAAAAGATTTGCAATTAAATGATTTTGCTTCTGGTGATTTTTATGTTGAAATTCGTCCTGAATGTTTTAAAATTTCTGAAAATCAAAAAGCAATCAAATGTAAAATAAATCGCATTAGCAAAATGGGAAAAGAAGAACTTGTTTATTTGGATTTTTATGGTCAAGAAGTTTGTGCAATTTTACAATCAGATGATGATTTAGAAGAAGGGCAACAAATTAGCGTTGAATTTAAACAAAAAGGATTTTTTGTTTTTAATAAAGATGGAATTTTTCAGGAAATAAAAAATGCTTAGTAAAAATCTAAAAAATCGTCTTATAAAAGATAAAGTTGAACCTTATGTTTATTTGCTTCCGTTCATGCTTTTTTTGATTGTTTTTACAATTTATCCTGTAATAAACGTTTTTATTTTGTCTTTTAAAGAAAATTATAGTTATTTGCGTGGTACTTTTGATGGCTGGAGTTTAGAAAATTACAAAGAAGTTTTAACTGATGATAAATTCAAGCAATCTATGATTAATACTTTTTTGTATGTTTTGTTTGTTGTTCCAGTTAGTACCGCAATTGCAACTTTTATAGCTCATTTACTTAATCAAAAAATTAAAGGAATTGCTTTTTTTCAAACTGCTTTTTTTATGCCAATGGTAACTTCCATAACTGCGGTGGGGTTAATCTGGCGATTTATGTACAACAAAAAATACGGTGTTTTTAATTATTTTTTGTCTTTGTTCGGAATTGAACCAATTGGTTGGCTTACAGATTCAGCTTGGTCGTTAGTTGCGTTAGTGATTTTTGGAATTTGGAATATTTTGCCTTTTACAATAATTTTATTGCTTGCAGGAATGCAAAATATTGATGAGATGTATTACACAGCAGCAAAAGTTGATGGCGCAAAGCCTGCAAAAATCTTTTTTAGAATTACAGTTCCTCTTTTGTCGCCAACTATTTTTTTAGTTTCAATTATGAATACAATTTCAAGTTTTAAGGTTTTTAGTGAATTATTCCCGCTTTTTAATGGAAAACCTGGCCCTTATTTTAATTTGTATACAGTTGTTTATTACATTCGTTATGCGATGATGGAAAAACGAAAATATGGATACGCTGCCGCAGCCGCTGTAATTTTGTTCATTTGTATTATGATTTTTACATTCATCGAACTTTTGATTAAAAAACATAAAAGATTTGGAGCTTCAAAATGATAAACAAATCAACTATCAATAAAATTATCGTATATATTTTATTATCAATTGGCTCTTTTATAATGATTTTCCCTTTTATTTGGATGATTTTGAGCGCATTTAAAACAAGTCAAGAAATTATTGCTTTTCCACCCAAACTTTTTCCGTCGCAATTCAATTTTTCAAATTTTGTAAAAGCATTTCAAATGGCTCCTTTTGCAAAATATTTTTTTAATTCTGTAATTGTAATGATTTTTTCTGTAATTTGTACAACTTTTACAACAATTTTGGGAGCTTTTGCTTTTTCACGCCTTGAATTTAAGGGAAAAGAAATTGTTTTTGCAATTTTGATTAGTTTGATGATGATTCCTTTTGAAATGCTTATTATTACAAATTACACAACAATTGTAAAATTAAAACTTTATAACACCTTGCCAGCCTTAATTTTGCCTTTTGTAAGCAGCATTTTTTACACTTATATCCTAAAAAACTTTTTTGACACAGTTCCAAACAGCATTTATTATTCGGCAAGAATTGACGGCGCTTCAAATTGGTTTTATTTATGGCGTGTAATGGTTCCTCTAGCAAAACCTTCGTTATTTACAATTATTTTATTAAACGCACTTTCTTCGTGGAACTCTTTTATGTGGCCTTTGTACATCACATCAGACAGTCGTTCTAGAACTTTGCCTTATGGACTTCAAGCGTTTACAACAGAAGCGGGTTCTTTTCATGAATTATTAATGGCCGCATCAAGTGTAATTGTAATTCCAATGATTATTTTGTTTATTTTTGCAAGAAAATACATAGTTAGCGGAGTCTCAAAGGGTGGAATAAAAGGATAGAGATTAATTAAGAATTAAGAATTAAGAATTAAGAAAAGTTTAATAATACTGAATTTTTTTAATTATATTTCATTTTTTATGTTGAATTTCATTTTTTTATATGATATTATATCATTATGTTTGATATATCTTTAACTAAACTTCTTCGAGAAAAAACTGCGGAAAATCCTAATCAGGAATTTATGGTTTATTCTGATAGAGATTTGCGTTTTTCTTATGCACAATTTGATAAACGTGTAGATGATATGGCTGCTGGTTTGTATGCCATTGGTGTTAGAAAAGGTGACAATGTTGGAATTTGGGCAACAAATGTTCCTGACTGGCTAACTTACATGTTTGCATGTGCACGTTTGGGCGCTGTTGCTGTTACTGTAAACACTTCTTATAAACTTCATGAATTAGAATACCTAGTAAGACAAGCAGATTTAACAACTTTGTGTTTAACAGATGGAGTCAAAGATTCAAACTATGTTCAAATGATAAAAGAACTTGTTCCAGAATTAGATGAATATGAAAGAGGATGTTTAAAATCTAAAAAATTTCCTTATCTTAAAAATGTTGTTTTTATGGGGCAAGAAAAATACAGAGGTCTTTATTCATCTCCAGAGTTGCTTTTGCTTGGACAGCATGTTGATATTTCAATAATTCATCAAATTGAAAATGAAATTACTGCTGACGATGTTGTAAATATGCAATACACATCAGGAACAACTGGATTCCCAAAAGGTGTAATGCTTACAAGTCGTAACATTATAAACAATGGTTATTCAATTGGGGAAAGCATGCGTTATACTTCAAAAGAAAGAGTTTGTTTACCAGTTCCTTTGTTCCATTGTTTTGGTATTGTTCTTGGTGTTATGGCTGTATTAACTCACGGTGCAACTCACGTTTTATTAGAAAGTTTTGATCCTTTAGTTGCGTTGGCTTCTGTTCATAAAGAAAAATGTACTGCAATTTATGGTGTTCCAACTATGTACATTGCAGAATTAAATCATCCAATGTTCAATATGTTTGATATGTCTTCATTAAGAACTGGAATTATGGCTGGTGCGGGATGTCCTGTTGAATTAATGAAAACTGTAATGGACAAAATGAACATGAAAGAAATTACTTCGGTATATGGACTTACAGAAACTAGCCCAGGTATGACTCAAAGTAGATGGAATCAAAGTGCAGAAGTAAGAGCCACAACTGTTGGATACGAACTTCCTGATATTGAAGTAAAAGTTTTAAATCCTGAAACTAACGAAGAATGCGCAATTGGCGAACAAGGGGAAATGTGTTGTAGAGGGTACAACATTATGAAAGGTTATTACAAAATGCCAGAAGCTACTGCCGAAATTATTGACGAAAATGGATTCTTACACTCTGGAGATTTGGGCGTAAAAGATCCAGACGGAAACTACAGAATTACTGGTCGTATTAAAGATATGATTATTCGCGGTGGGGAAAATATTTATCCACGTGAAATTGAAGAATTCTTAATTGATATTCCTCAGATTAAAGATATTCAAGTTGCCGCTGTAAAAAGTAATCGTTATGGTGAAATTACAGGAGCTTTTATTATTTTGCACGAAGGTCAAACTCTTACAGAAGAAGATGTAATTGAATATTGCCGCGGAAAACTTTCCAAATACAAGTGGCCACAATTCTTTATGTTCTTAGACGAATTCCCAATGACTGGCTCTGGAAAAATCCAAAAGTTCAAACTTACAGAAATGGGAACAAAGTACAGAAGAGAAGTGATGAAAGTGGAAGATTAAATTTAATTAAGAATTCAGAATTCAGAATTAAGAATTGTGAAGGTAAAGCAAGGAGCAATTTTTGAAGATTCAATGTTGTGAATGGCTAAGATAATTAAGAATTAAGAATTAATTTTGAAAAGAGGTCGTTGATGATGTGTCAACGATCTTTTTTTTTGTTGATATAAAACTTTAATTTTACTAAATATTTTTAATATTTTTTAATTTTTCTATTGAAAAAATCCTTAAAAAAGTATAATCTAAAACTAGAAGATGAATTAGATTAGGAATAGATTTAAACTTTGTGAATTACGATTTTTTATATTTCTTGATTCTACATTCATAATTCTAAATTATCACATTATGGAGGATTTCTATGGAAATTAATGAAGAAATTAAAGCTGTTGCTGACCGTTTAATTGGTTTGCGTGAAATTATGGATGTTTCTGTTGAAGAA